>JAXDOO010000386.1:0-6227 GCA_034668865.1 Alphaproteobacteria bacterium | reverse complement strand
CGCCGTACAGCGCCTTGACCTCCTCCGACCGCGCCATGAGGCGTTGACGCCAGTGGTGCAACGTCTCGGCATAGTGCAGCCGCAGGATCTCCACATCGGTGATAAAAAGGCCCACCGGCTCAACCGCGGCGAAAACCTCCGACAGCGACGGCAAGTCCGCGCCGGGAAAAATATATTTGCGTATGAATGGATTGATCGGCGCCGGGGTGTCGGCGTAGCCGATCGAATGGATCAGCGCGACGCCGTCTTCGCTCAGTAGCGAGCGAATCCGGGCGAAGAACTCTGCGTAGTTCTTCTTGCCAACGTGTTCGAACATTCCAACTGAGACTATCCGGTCGAACGGACCCTTGAGTTCGCGGTAGTCCCGCAGTTCGAAACGCACACGCGCGGCGGCTGGTGAGTGAGCCGTCCGCTGTCTGCTGAAGCTGTGTTGCTCGGTGCTCAAGGTGACGCCCGTGACCTCGGCTCCGAAACTCTCAGCCAGATACAGGGCCAACCCGCCCCAACCGGACCCGATGTCGAGCACTGTCAGCCCGGGCCGGTCCAGGCACAGCTTCGCGGCGATATGGCGCTTCTTGTTCTCCTGCGCCGTTTCCAGGGTATCGTTTGGGCTTTTGAAGTAAGCGCACGAATACTGGCGGTCGCTGTCGAGGAACATGGCGTAGAAGTCGGACGAGAGGTCGTAATGATGCGCAACATTTCGCCTCGCCCGCCCAACCGGGTTGGACTGCTTCAGTCCTTTGCCGAGACGTTCGAGAAAAGCCAACCAGGGGCTGCGCCCTGTGGTGCCGTAATTACGTGCAATCACGTCCACAAAGCCGTAGAGGCTGCCTTCCTCGATCACTAGACGGCCATCCATGTAGGCTTCGCCGACCGAGAGAGCCGGATTGAGAACCAACGAGTATTCGCTCGCCCGGGACGTCAGACGAAGCGTAGCTTCCGGCGGCGAGCCGTCGCCAAGCGTCTTCCGCCGGCCCGCCGCGTCGATCACGCAGAGGCTGCCGTTGCGGACTATCGAGCCGAGAATCGCCGTAAACACCATCTGAGTACTTCGCAAACTAACGCCGCGACGGCCGTTTCGAGGTTGCGGGGTAGATCAAGATACTGCTGAGCCAAGTCTAGGAGGTCAACCTTGACGCGCGGATCGAATCTTTGGGAGAGCGCTACGAGATGCTTGCCCGGAGAGCGGAGAGCAGGGCGAAGAACGCAAAGAAGGCCGTTTTCTCGCGCACTGGCTAGCTGCCTTTGCTACTGCATTCACGCCGCGCATTCGCTGTCGCTGTCGAAAAAACTCGCGTCGCGTTTAGTTCGTTGCCTCCGGGGCCGACGCAATACGTGTGAAGACAATAGTCACGCGGGTGCCGTTCCCTGGACTTGATTCAACCTTCAAGTCTGCTTTCCCGTTCTCACGCAGAGATCGGACGATCAGCGCTCCGAGCTTGCCGGGCTTGGGCCATTCCACGTTGTCGGGAAGACCAATCCCGTCATCGGCGATGATGACGCGACACCCCCTGCTATCGGCAAGGCTGTGCAAAGATATTGTTCCACCATCGCGTCCCACAAACGCATGCTTGATTGCGTTGGTCATCAACTCGTTGACCACCAGCCCTGTTGGCAATGCGACATTTACCGAGACGGGATACGCATCGACCTTTAGATCAAGCCGGATGCCTTCCACCGCATGCGAGCGCATCACAGAGGAAACTATTTCGCTGAGATAGACGCCCAGGTCTATTTCATCACTGCGCCCATCACTCGATAAGGACTTGTAGAGAAGCTGGATCGAGTCGATTCGCCCCGCGAGCCGATCAAAGGGCGCGGTGTCGACCCGCCCCTGCGCGTTCCGCGCTTCTATGCGGATCAGCGACGTAATCATCTGCAGATTGTTTTTGACGCGGTGTTGGATCTCCAGAAGCTGCGTGTCTTTCTCACGAATTCGCTGCTCGAACTCCTGACGCTGAGTTCGATCGTGAGCACTCACGTCTACCAGCGCTGCGAGCCGGTAAGCTGGTATTCCGGCGTCATCCACAATGATGTTGGAATACGCATCGACGATGACGCGCTCCCGTTCGCCGTATTCAATCCGGAATGTGCCAACCCAATCGTTTGTGTCCACAACAGCGGCCCCGAGTTTTCGCTCGGTGTTCTCGCCGTGACCCTGCAAGACACTCCACGGCCTTCCTTCGATGTCAGCCACGCGCTGACCGGATAGTCTCTCGAATTCGGGATTCGCATAAGCAATGCGCTCCTGGCCTCTCATGTCTGAGACCACGATAGCGGTCGGGACTTGATCCAGAAAACGCCTGAATTGTTCACTTTCGAATGCGCCTGCCAAATCTGGAGTCGCTAGCAGCGCGTCAACTTGCTCCGTTGCGTGGTCAGCCGTCATGTCGTGTCCATTCCTGCAAAAAACCATCAGAGCGGGAAGCCGCCTGCACGGAGACGTTTTCCAGATGCAGCTTACACGGTATCTTCATGCTGGGCCGATCACGCGCGGTACAGGATCGACATCGAGCGCCAGGCAGTGGGCTGGCGTGCGTTCCGTGCGGCATGACCGCGGCGGCCCAGGCCGTCTAGTCGGAAGCCGGCACCAGCCAATGTCGCTAACCTGCGCGATGCGAGTATCTCTAGCAGTCAGCTAACGGCTATCGACTGCCCGGGCGAATCACAAAAACAGCCCCACTGGCTTTCCCTTCTCGATCTGGCCCGCCAGCGCGTCCCATTGCTTCGCAAGATGAAGCAAATTATCACGGGGCAGATCGATGAACTCCTCAGCGAATATCCGCAACCTGGCCGCGTTCTGCCGCCACTCTGCTGCGCGCTGAGTTTGTTGATCGAGGATCACGACACCGCCCAGCGGCCGGCCTTGCGCGGTGGCATTTCTACGTCTGCCTCTTCGGCCAGTTTCTCGTAGGCTCTTGCCATGAAGAGATCATTTCGGACCGGGGCGTTCGACAATCTCTGCGAGTGTGCGGCATTCCTCGGCGGGATTTCGCCAACGGGCAATTTTGAACTTTTCATGTACTCACCCGTAAGTCGGGCGTCTCCGAACGCCCTCATGTGAAGCGAAACGTGCCCTTAGTCGCCGACGCCCAACACCGTTGCCGACGATAAGACGAGTTTAACCAGTCCCACACCTAGGCAAAACCCTCGGAATGTACCTAAGCGGTTGCTGCGCGTGGGGGTCCGGCGAAAGCGACCCACTGCACACCGGTGGAACGAAGGGTTTTCTGTCGTCCAGCGCCCGGCACCTCATGACTGACGGTGCGATCAGTATGGCGCGCCTTTCTGCCCCACGGCCAAGACTCGGAAACGGTCGGCAGCAGCGCAGGGGACGGGTTCGGAAATGCGCTCAAACGACACTGCGCAGAAATACCCAGTCGATGTCGGCAGCGCCCACGCCCGGCCTAGGTACATTCCGAGAGTTGGCAAGGTGCGTGTGGGCGCTACACTGACCGCTCATTGTACAGGTCCATACGCCGCCATGCAGTTCAGTAAGAAAAGGAGCCGGGCTGGCCCATCTCCCGAGCGTGAGCCCGTCGGGCTTTCCGGTTTCGTGAGCCGATGAGCAGCGCCGAACGTCGCACTCTCGAAGCGGCAATCGTGGACACGGTCCGCGAACCCCTAATTGTGCTGGATGGGACTCTGCGTGTGGTCGTTGCAAGCCGATCCTTCTATCGGGCGTTCAATGCGACGCGACAGGAGACCGAGGGCCGTCCTCTCTATGAGCTCGGCAACGGTGAATGGAACATCCCGCGGCTGCGCAACCTTCTTGAGAAGATCATCCCGGACCACTCCACGATCGAGGAGTACGAAGTCGAGCACGACTTTCCGACGATCGGTAGGCGCACCATGCTGCTAAACGCTCGAACGGTGTTTTATGAAGGCAATAACAGCACCAGCCTTCTGGTCGCGATCGAGGATATCACCCGGCGGCGTACGTTAGAGCGCGAGAAAGACGAGCTGTTGCGACAGAAGGATCTTCTTCTCGAGGAGATGAATCATCGGGTCAACAACAGCCTTCAGATCATTGCAAGCATTCTGTTGCTGAAGGCCCAAACAGTTCAGTCGGTGGAGACGCGCCGGCACCTGCATGATGCGCATGAACGGGTGATGGCCGTCGCAACAGTGCAGGAGCAATTGCATCCGACGCCATTCGGAGCCCAGATCGAAGTCAGGAACTATCTGACAAAGCTGTGCGAGAGTTTGGCGGCTTCGATGATACTAGATAGCCAACCGGTCTCTCTGAGGGTAGAGGCCGGCGAGGGCTCAACAACATCCCAGCAGGCCGTCAGTATGGGCTTGATCGCTACCGAACTTGTGATCAATGCGCTCAAGCACGCCTTCCCGCACAGCGCTAAGGGTGAAGTCGTCGTGGGTTTCGAATCCACCGCGAGCGCTTGGCGCTTGTCTGTGTCGGACAACGGGGTGGGAATTATAGCGCCCTTGCCAGAAGCGCCCGTGAGGATCGGCCTGGGCACGAGCATTGTGGAGGCGCTCGCGCGGCAGCTTGGTGGCCGGGTTACAACATCCGCAAACTCGCCCGGTACCTCTGTGTCAGTGACCGTCCCGCGAGTTGCCTGACGCTCAGGCGGTGGCGGCTGCGGCAACGAGCGCGATTTCTATCGCTCTGACGAGTTCGGTTTCGCGAAACGGTTTCCGGACCACCACTGCATCGGGGTGCCGCGCCTGGATTGCTCTGGGGTCCCCGCTGACGAAAAGATGCGCAATCGCCTTCCGCCTAAGTATCTCGTCGACAGCGGAAACGCCGCTCCCCTTGCCCAAGCGCGCATCGACGATCATCAGGTCCGGCCTGTGTTCGATGGCGGCAGTCACCGCGCCAGCCTCAGTGGCTTCAATCGCGCATACTTCGTGGCCCATTCCTCTCAGGATTTCCTCTAGGAGTAGCCCGATCAAGGCATCGTCTTCGGCGATGAGGACCCGCATTGACTTCATCCACCTAGATGGACACCGATGGGGCTATAAGGCAATTACTTTCGATGGATCTTCAATCGTAGATGGTGTGTAAGCAATTACCCACTGTGACGGCGATTTTATAAGCCTGATCGCGGCGGCGCGACCGATGCTGGAATTCCAAGCCGACGCGCGGGCGGCGCGCCAGCTCAGACCAGCAGAACGAGCGCGGCGGCCAGCGCGAGGCAGATCGGCAATCCCACAAACCATCTGACGAATGGCCCGGGGCTGCCCGGTTCGACATTGCCTGGGTCGGTGCTGCGATGCTCGTTCATGGCCCACCTGTGCGATTGGGGGGCGTCCCGCCGCGCGGCTTGCTATTAGACCACTACGCCCGTTCGGGACGTGCGCCGCTCAAGTAGGGCGGCGCGAAATACCAGTCCAGATTACGCTAAAATTTCTTCGCGCGCACTGCGGCCGGGCCTTCACGTACATACAGGCGGCCGATAGACACACCTTCCCGCCAACTCTAGACTTCCACCGACAGCGTCGATGACGAAAGACAGTGCGATGGCCGAACAGCGGGTCCAGCGTAAGCTGGCCGCGATCTTCGCTGCCGATGTGGCCGGCTATTCGCGGCTGATGGGCATCGACGAGGAAGGCACGCTGGCCGCGCTGACCGCGCACCGCAACCAGCTGTTCGAACCGTCGATCGCGGAATACCACGGCAGGATATTCAAGACGACGGGCGACGGGCTGCTGGCGGAATTTCCCAGCGTCATCGATGCCGTGCGCTGCGCGGTCGCGATCCAGGACGGCATGCGCAAACGCAATGTCGATCTCCCCGAGGACCGGCGCATCGCATTTCGCATCGGCGTCAATCTGGGCGACGTGATCGTGCAGAACGGCGACGTGTATGGCGATGGCGTCAACGTCGCCGCGCGACTCGAGGGGCTGGCGGAAGCGGGCGGCATCTGCGTTTCGGAATCGGTCTATCAGCAGGTGCGTACCCGGCTGAAGCTCGCGTTCGAGGATCTCGGCCTCACGCAGATCAAGAATATCCCCGAACCGATCCGGCCGTTCCGCGCGATCCTGGAGGGCGGTGCGCCGACGCTGGCCGAGGCCCGCAAGGCGCCGCCGCTGCCGGGGAAGCCGTCGATCGCGGTCCTGCCGTTCGCCAACCTCAGTTCGGATCCCGAGCAGGAGTATTTCTCCGACGGCATCAGCGAGGACGTGATAACGGACCTGTCCAAGATCTCCGGCTTGTTCGTCATCGCGCGCAATTCGACCTTCTCCTACAAGGGACGGTCGGT
>JAXDOO010000385.1:0-7024 GCA_034668865.1 Alphaproteobacteria bacterium | reverse complement strand
TGCCGAAGCCGCCGATCATCGCCGGCATCACCATGAAGAAAATCATGATCAGGCCGTGCGCCGTAACGAACACGTTGAAGGTATGCGAATCGTGGAAGAACTGGATGCCGGGATTCTGCAGCTCGATGCGCATGGCGATCGACAGGCCCGCGCCGATCACGCCCGCAATGAGCGCGAACACCAGGTACATCGTGCCGATGTCTTTATGGTTGGTCGAATAGACGTAGCGGCGCCAGCCGGTCGGATCCGCGTGCGCGTGGGCTTCGTGCCCGTGCGCGCCGTGACCCTCGTGGGTGCCGTGTGCATGCGTCGTTGCCATAGTCACTTCCTTCGACGTTGTCTCTTGTCGCCCTCTAAGGCGGTATCCCTGCCGGGCTTACCGCTGCTCGCTTTCGCCGGCCGCAGCGACGGCGGTCGGACGATCGCCATTGTCGCTTGCGTATTTCTTCTTCGCCTCCTCGAGCCAGGCGGTGTAGGCGGCATCGTCCACCACGCGAACGGCGATCGGCATGAAGGCGTGGTCCTTGCCGCACAGCTCGGAGCATTGGCCGTAATAGACGCCCTCGCGCGTCGCCTTGAACCAGGTCTCGTTGATGCGGCCGGGGATCGAGTCGATCTTGATCCCAAATGACGGCACCGCGAAGGCATGGATCACGTCCGCGCCCGTGGTGATGACACGGACGTTCTTATTCACCGGCACGACCATCTCGTTATCCACGGCAAGCAGGCGAGGCTGGCCGGCCTTCAGATCCTTTTCGGCAACCAGAAGCGAATCGAACTCGAAGCCGCCCGCGTCCGGATAGCTGTAGCTCCAGAACCACTGCTTGCCGGTCACCTTCACCGTGACGTCGGCAGGCGGAATGTCGAGCTGGGTGAACAGCAGCCGGAAGGACGGCACCGCGATGATGGTGAGGATCAGGACCGGCACCACGGTCCATGCCACTTCCAGCAGGGTGTTATGGGTGGTCCGCGACGGCGTCGGGTTTGCCTTGGCGTTAAATTTTATGATGATGACGAGCAAAAGCGCGAGGACGAAAATGGTAATGGCGGTGATGATGTAGAGCAGGAAATCGTGGAATCCGATGATCTGCTCCATCACTGGCGTTGCCGCCGGCTGCAGCCCCATTTCCCACGGTTGCGGCTGGGCCGCGAGCGCCGTTTCCGGCCCCCCCGCCAAACCCGCGAAGATAGTCCCCAAGGCGATGAACTGCTTGAACACCTGCATCGTCGTATTCGCTCCTTCGACGAAAAAATCGGCCGTGGGCGTCCTGCCGAAGCGTGCACCGCAGCTTGGATTCACGGCGTGCGCCACAAAGCGCGACGCTGGGGCAGGAGCGGCGGGACAGGGGAGAAGTCCCGGCCTCTCAAACCACAATTCCGGCCCAGTCGCAATGCACCAAATCCGGTTCTGTCATGCGGCAGCCTGCCTTCTTGTGGCCTTTTATAATAGGCGGCCACAAGCGTTGGGGACTGCAGATAAGGCTAAGATATCGACCGTATCGGGCGATTCGCTCGCCAGCGGGCGGCAGCTGCCGGTTAGGGATGAATGATGGGAACCTTTTGCCACGATCCGCAAAAAAACCTGCTTGCTGGCGCAGTGAAAGCCGCCCTTGCTCTAGCTATGACAACGCTGGCGGTGCTGACCGGTTTCCCGCCAAGTGCCGGGGCGCAAGGCGTCGTTCGTTCGGTGCATCAGGACTGGCAGATTCGCTGCGACACTCCGCCGGGCGCACAAAGCGAACAATGCGCGCTGATGCAGAGTGTAGTGGCAGAAGACCGCGCCAATGTCGGGCTCACCGTCATCGTGCTGAAGACAGCCGATAACAAGAGTCGGGTGTTGCGGGTGATCGCGCCGCTCGGGGTGCTGTTGCCGGCAGGCCTGGGGCTGACGATCGATAAGCAGGACGTCGGCCGGGCCGGTTTCGTGCGCTGCCTGCCGCGGGGCTGTTTCGCCGAGGTGGTGATGGACGACAATCTGATGCGGCAATTGCGCACCGGCCAGAGCGCCACCTTCATTATTTTCCAGACACCCGAGGAAGGCATTGGGTTTCCGTTGAGCCTCAAAGGCTTCGGGGAAGGATTCGACAAGCTCCCCTGAACGGCGCGCAAACCTGTTCGCTGCCCCTCGCGACGACGACGCCGAGCGCTTATCTTCCGGTTTGACCCTTAATCCGGATCGCATCCATGGCCGTCTCCTCGTCCACATCCCTCATCGACCGCGCAGGCCTCGATTCCGCGCAGGTCGGCCGGCATCTCCAGCGTGCTCTGGAAGGTGCGGACGACGGCGAGCTCTTCCTCGAATACAAGCAATCCGAAATGCTGATGTTCGACAATGGCCGCCTGAAGCAGGCGACCTACGACACTGCGCAGGGGTTTGGGCTGCGCGCGGTGAAGGACGAGGCGGTCGGCTATGCCCACGCCTCCGATATGTCTGAACAGGCCATCGCACGGGCGGCGGACAGCGTCCGAGCGGTGAAGGGCGGCTATAGCGGGAACTACGCCCAGGCTCCGGGCCGCAGCAATAGAAAGCTTTATTCCGACGACAATCCGCTCGCCGCACCCAGCTTCGAAGCCAAGGTGAAACTGCTGGAGGCTATCGACGCCGCAGCACGCGCGAAAGATCCCCGGGTGCGGCAGGTCTCCGCCAGCGTCGGGGCGACCTGGCAGATGGTCGAGATCTTGCGCGCCGACGGACAGATATATCGCGACGTGCGGCCGCTGGTGCGGCTCAATGTCTCCGTCGTCGCCGGCGAGGGCGACCGGCAGGAATCCGGCAGCTACGGCTATGGCGGGCGCGAGGGCTATGCGCGCTTTATCGAGCCTTCGATGTGGCAATCCGCAGTCGACGAAGCGGTCCGCCAGGCACTGGTGAATCTCACTTCCGTCCCCGCCCCGGCGGGTGAAATGGACGTGGTGCTCGGCCCCGGCTGGCCGGGCGTGATGCTGCACGAAGCTGTCGGCCATGGCCTGGAAGGCGACTTCAACCGCAAGAAGACTTCCGCCTTCGCCGGGCTGATGGGCCAGCGCGTTGCCGCGCCGGGCGTTACCGTCGTCGATGACGGCACTATGGCGGGACGGCGCGGTTCGCTCTCGATCGACGATGAAGGCACCCCGACACACCGCACCGTGCTGATCGAAGACGGCATCCTCGTCGGCTATATGCAAGACCGGCAAAATGCGCGGCTGATGAAGATGAAGCCGACCGGCAACGGCCGGCGCGAGAGCTATGGCCATGTGCCGATGCCGCGCATGACCAACACCTACATGCTGGCCGGCGCGCATGAGCCGGGCGAAATCATAGCCTCGGTGAAGAACGGCATCTATGCCGTCAATTTCGGCGGCGGCCAGGTCGACATCACCTCGGGCAAATACGTCTTCCAATGCACCGAGGCCTACCGCATCGAGAATGGCAAGATCGGCGCGCCGCTGAAAGGAGCGATGTTGATCGGCAACGGGCCGACCGACCTCAGCCGCATCAGCATGGTCGGCAATGACATGAAGCTGGATACCGGTATCGGCACCTGCGGCAAGAACGGCCAGGGCGTGCCGGTGGGTGTCGGTCAGCCGACACTGCGCATGGACCGCATCACCGTCGGCGGAACGGCCTAAACCAGGCTTTTTAAGTGGACCCTTAACGCCCACTTTTCGTTGAAATACCGTCTTTTTTGGCGGCCGCCTGCCGCGGCGGCTCCCGCACCCTTTGCTCGGATCAAAAAAGCCTCTCGCAAAACGGCGCAGGTCGCCGGTAAGATAGTGCGGAGGGATTGATGGACGGGGGCCCAGGCATAAAACCAGGCGCTCTTGCTGGCGCGGTGTGGCGTAGAGCCACGCGCTCCTTTGGCGCAGCATAGCGGCAGCGTCGAGCATCCCATGTTCCGCGTCGCGCATCTTCGGCAACGTGTCTCGTCGCGGCTCGCGGGAATCGAAAATCACGATCTGCTAGCGCTCACAGCTTTCGCGGCGCTGAGCGTCCTGGTCGTCTTGACCTTCGACGACTACGCGATCTCCAATGACGAAGCGGTGCAGCACCTCTACGGCGAGCTTGTCCTGTCTTATTACGCCAGCGGCTTCCTCGACCGGACGCTTTTCCAATACGACAATCTCTACCTCTATGGCGGGCTGTTCGACGTGATCGCCGTCCTGCTCGATCGCCTATTGCCGTTCGATCTCTTCAGCATTCGCCACTTTCTCTGCGCTCTCACCGGCATTGGCGGCATCGTCGCAACCTGGGCGGTGGCGCGGCTCGTGGCCGGCCCGCGTGCGGGCCTTTTGGCGCTGCTGGCGCTGGCGGTATGCGGCCCCTGGTACGGGACCATGTTCAACCATACCAAGGACATTCCCTTCGCTGCGGCGATGATGGGCGCGAGCTATTTCCTGCTACGCGGGGCGCGAGACCTGCCGCGGCCCAGGCCGTTCGACATCTCGATGTTCGGCCTGCTGCTCGGCTGCGCACTCGGTTTGCGGGCCGCTGGGCTCTTGATGGTGGGCTATGCGGGCCTTCTGGTGTTGCTGCGTTTGCCGGACCTGACAAACTGGAACGACCGGGCGCGTTTTGTCGGCAGTTCGTTCCTGCGCACGTTGCCGGCCTTCGTGCTTGCCTACCTGATCATGATTGCGGCTTGGCCCTGGGCTTCGCTTGCGCCCCTCAATCCTGTTCGCGCGATTTCTGCCTTTGCGCATTTCCACTACACGATCCGCACCCTCGCCTTCGGCGAAATTTACGAGATGGCAGCGGTGCCGCGCTGGTACGTTCCCGCCTATCTCGCCATTAAGCTACCGCTGACCATCCTTGGCGGCGCCTTCATCGCGCTTATCGCAACCGCTTGGGCGACCAGACGCGACGGCATCCTTCGCAGCGCGCGCCAGCGCGAAATAGCCATGCTGGCTTTCATCGCGGTGTTTCCGGTGCTGTGCCAGGTGATCGGCCACGGCCCGGCCTTCACCGGCATGCGACATTTCATTTTCGTCGTCCCGCCCCTCGCCGCGCTTGCCGGCATCGGCCTTGACGCCATGCTGACGAAGCTTGAGACGCGCAGCCGGCTCGTTGCCGCCGCGGCCTTGGTGGGCGTCACCACCGCTTTCGTGCTCAACGCGGTCACGCTCGTGCGCCTGCATCCTTACGAATACGTGTTCTTCAATTCGCTGGTTTCGGGACTGGAAGGCGCCTCGCGCCGCTTCGATATGGATTATTGGGTGAATGTGATGCCGGAGGCGGTGGCCAACCTTGAGACATTCCTCAAGCAGCGCGAAGGCACGTCCATGCGGCGCTCGCGCTACTCGGTGGCCGTTTGCGGCGATCGCGAGTCATTCGAAAACGAAACCAAAGAAAATCCACGCCTGCTCTGGGCCGAAGACTGGGATGAGGCAGATTTCTTCATCGCGCCGACGCAGATGAACTGCGACCATTCGCTGTTGGGTGAAACCATCGCAACCATTGAACGCTTCGGCGTTCCCATCGGCGTGGTCAAGGACCGGCGCGGCATTACCCGGCCGTGGCTGTCCGGCAGGCCTCAATAAGCATATTCGCTGAAGATCGGCTCAACCGAGCCGTTCCAGGAGCCATGGAATTTCTGCAGCAGTTCTTCCGCCGGCGTGATGCCGCGCTCGACGGATTCCTCGAGCGGCGCGAGATACTGCGTCTCGTCAAGCCCGTCTCGGTCCTTGCGGCCGCGCCGCGTTAGGCCCTCACGCGCTAGTGCCAGCGTCCGTCTGGCAAGCTCCCGTACCGTGATGCCACGGATTTCGGCCTTGAAGCCGAGCATCGGCACGTCGTCGCGCAGCTTCTGCCGCTCCTCCGCCGTCCAGTGTTTCACCAGATCCCAGGCGGCATCGAGACAAGCGTCGTCGTAGAGAATGCCGGCCCAATAGGCAGGCAGCGCCGGCAGCCGCCGCTGAGGACCGGAGTCGGAGCCGCGCATCTCGAGATAACGCTTGAGCCGCACCTCCGGAAAAATCGTCGTGAGGTGATTGGCCCAATCGGAAATGGTCGCATGCTCGCCCGGCAGCGCTGGAAGTTTGCCCGCCATCAGATCGCGGAACGATTGCCCCGCCACGTCGATGTAACGTTCGCCGCGCTTGACGAAATACATCGGCACGTCGAGCGCGTAATCCACCCAACGCTCAAAACCCATACCCGGCTCGAAGGCCCAGGGCAGCATGCCGGAGCGGGCCGGGTCGGTGTCGCGCCAGATCTCGGAACGGAAAGAAAGAAAGCCGTTAGGCTTGCCCTCGGTGAAGGGCGAATTAGCGAATAGCGCGGTGCCGACCGGCTGCAGCGCCAGCGAGACGCGCAGCTTCCTCACCATGTCGGGTTCGGAGTCAAAGTCGAGATTGGTCTGCACCGTGCAGGTCCGGTACATCATGTCCAGCCCGAGCCTGCCGACCTTGGGCATATAGGCGGTCATGATGCGGTAGCGGCCCTTGGGCATCATGGGCATCTCGGCGCGCGACCAGTTCGGCGTCATGCCGACGCCAAGGAAGCCGATGCCGAGCGGCTGCGCCACCTGATGCACCTGCGCCAGATGCGCGCGCAGTTCGCGGCACATCTGATGCACCGTCTCCACCGGTGCGCCGGACAATTCGAACTGCCCGCCCGGCTCGAGCGAAATCGCCCCGCCGCCGGTGACGTCGTAAAGTCCGATAATGTTGCCCTCCTCCATGATCGGCTCCCAGCCGAGCAGGAGCTTCATTCCCTCCAGCAGCGCCCGGATGCCGCCCGGCTGCTCATAAGGGATCGGATTGTGGCGGCCGGTGGTGAAGGCGAATTTTTCGTGCTCGGTGCCGATGCGAAACCGCGACTTCGGCTTGCAGCCTTCGGCGAGCCAGGCGACGAGTTCGTCGCGCGTCTCGATCGGCCTCATGTCGATTTGATCGCGAGCCATGCCGGGGTCCCGGGAGGAAGGGCGGCGACCTAAACACGGCCTTTATGAAAGGGCAATGAGCGCTGATAACGCTGGATTAGGCGCGCTCTGTGCCCCACCGCCGGCGCAACAAAGGCAGCGCGGCCAGCGCCGCCGCGGTGAAC
>JAXDOO010000384.1:0-4452 GCA_034668865.1 Alphaproteobacteria bacterium | reverse complement strand
GCTGTCGCGCACCTTTCGTTCTTCCTCCGAAAGCTCGCCTTCCAGGTCGAGCGGGTCTTCCCAGGCGAAAGGCGGCTCGCTGCCGGCGGTGGTTTCCTGGCTTGCAACGGGTTTTGGCATCAGGGCTCTCCTGCGCCTTTATAGTGTGCCGAGCGGGCCGAGCGATAGCGGGGGCGTTACCGAGACAGCCATGCGTTGCCGCTGCGGCGGCATTCGGCTATTTAGGGCGAAGGCGCCCGTAGCTCAGCTGGATAGAGCGTTGCCCTCCGAAGGCAAAGGTCACAAGTTCGAATCTTGTCGGGCGCGCCAGTGATTTCAACCGTTTCGCTATGGTTACTTTTGGCAGCCTCTTGCGCGGGTAAGCAGGAGCAAGCAAACGGCGCGATTTCACTGAGCGACATTCGGTCCGTCGCCGATCACGGCATCCATGCAGCGACGGGCGCTAGCAGCGCTGCAGCTGCGGTCAGCATCGGCCGGCTTATGTCGAACCTCCTTCCGGCCGTTGATCGCGTGCAGAAGACATGCGCCCTACATCTTAGCGCCTAGCTCCTTGAAATATTTCTCTGCGGCTGGATGCCACGGAATGGTGGTGTTCTTGTTGTTCTGCTTGTCGAGCGCGATCGCCTTGGCTTCACCATGCGCCAGCGCGACTTCGTCACGCTTCTCGAATAGCGTCTTCACGATGTCATAGGCGGCCTTGTCCGACATCTTGCCGTTCGCGATCAGAATGTTCTGCACGACCGCGATCTTGTTGTCCTTGTCCTGCCCCGGATAGGTTTTCGCGGGGATGACGTCAGCGGCATAGATGTTGCCATACTTGTCATTCATCTTCTCGACCACGTCCGCATGATCGACCAGCTTGAGCTTGATGCCGGGCGATGCGCCAAGATCGGTGACCGCCGCAGTCGGCAGACCGCCAACCCAGAAATAGGCGTCGATCTTGCCGTCCTTCAGCGCGTTGGTTGATTCGGCGGCGCCCAGCCGCTCGCGCTTTATGTCCTTGTCGCGATCGAGACCAGCCGCCTCAATCACGCGGAACGCCATCACTTCGGTGGCGGCGCCGGGGGAGCCGGTCGAGACGCGCTTACCTTTGAGGTCGGACATTTTCTCGATACCGCGGCCCTCGACCGTCACGACATGCATGCGGTTCGGGTACAGCACCATCAGCGTGCGCACATCGAGCGGCGCGCCCTTGAACTTGTCCTGGCCTTTCACGGCGTCGAGGGCTGCGTCCACCATCGAGAAAGCGACCTCGCTCTGGTCCGAGCCGATCAACTTTAAATTGTCGACCGAACCGCCGGTCACGCGTGCGGTGGCCTGCACGCCGGGCAGATGCTTCGACAGCACATTCGCCATGCCGCCGCCCATCGGATAATAGACGCCGCCGGTGCCGCCCGTGGCGATCGCGATGTTCGTCTGCTGCTGCGCGATGGCCGCGCCGGCCAGCAGGGCCGCGCCCAAGACGATTCCCGAAGCAACCAATCTGCTTTTCATTCCATGTCCTCCCTACGGCCGGCTGCCGTTGTGGCATCTGAGGGAGCCGGCGTTATGCGTTGTTTTAAGATTACAATGAGAGCGATTGCGATGCCAAATGCCGCAGTGTAGCTGATGTCGCGGCCGATCACGGCCTCGGCGGCCGCTTCCAACAGGCTCGGAAACACCAGCAGCAAGCCGGCAAGGACCAGCAGGCCGCGTTCGACCGGAGTGGTGCGGCGTAGCGCCCAGCCTTGCGCCGCCATGGCCAGCGCCGCGAGACCCAGCAAGGTTTTTCCGGTGATCATGGCGACATCGACCCAGGTTCCGCCGGCCGGCAACTTCAGCAGCAAGCCCAACCCCTCCGGATCGAGCACAAACACGAACGGCACGAGGAAGGCGGGCAGGGTGTATTTCCACGCCTGCATCGTCGTCCGGTAGGGGTCGCCGCCGGTGATCGCCGCCGCCGCGAACGGGGACAAAGCGGTGGGTGGCGAGACTTCCGACAGCACCGAATAATAGAAGATGAACATGTGCGCGGCGACGTCGGGTACGCCAAGTTTGATCATCGCCGGCGCGGCGATGACCGCGCAGATGATATATGAAGCGGTGACTGGCACCGCGAGCCCGATGATCCACACGATCAGCGCGGTGTAGATCGCCGTCAGCAGCAACGAGCCGCCGGCATAGTCGATCACAATCGCGGAAAATTTCAGACCGAGCCCGGTGAGCGTGACGACGCCGACGATGATGCCGGCCACCGCACAAGTGGCTCCCGCGGTGAGCGCCTGGATCGAACCGTCGGCCAGCGCTTTCACCAGTTTCTTGGGCATCAGCGCGGTCTCGCGCGTCATGAAGCTCATGATGAAGGTGAGGGCGGTCGCATAGAGCACCGACGCGGTCGGCGAATATCCCCACACCATGAAAACCACGATCGAGATCAGCGACACAAAGTGAAAGCCGTAGCGGCGCGTCAGGTCCCACAACGACATTTCCGGAACAAATGGCTCGCCGCGCGCCCCAAAGCGCCTCGCATCGAGTTCGACCATGAACAGCAGAGACAGGTAGTAGAGGCAGGTCGGGATCGTCGCCATCCAGATTACGTCGAGATAGCTGATCTGCAGAAACTCCGCGATCAGGAACGCTGCAGCGCCGAGCACAGGCGGCGAGATGATCGCGCCGAGGCCGCCCGCCGCCAGCAATCCGCCGGCTGCGTTTCTTTCAAAGCCGGCCTTCTTCATCATTGGATAGGCGACGGCGCCGATCGTAACCGTCGTTGCAACACCGGAGCCCGACGGACCGCCAAGCAGAAACGACGACAGCACGACGGTGCGGCCGGCCGCGTTCGGCTTGTTTCCCATCAGCGTCATCGAAAAATCGATGAAGAATTTTCCGGCGCCGGAATGCTGCAGAAACGCACCGAAGATGCAGAACAACACGATCAGCGTCGCCGAGACATCGACGGGAATGCCAAAGATGCCTTCCAGCGTAATGAAGAGATGCCCGACCAGCGCGTCGAAACCATACCCGCGATGGTTCCAGGGCGGCGGCAGCCACGGGCCAGCCAGCGTATAGGCGATGAACAGCAGCGCGATGAACGGCACCACCCATCCGATGGTGCGGCGCGAGGCCTCGATCAGCAGCGCTATGAAGATGACGCCGAGAATGACGTCGGTGCGGGTCGGCAGCGTGGCGCGATCGGTGAAATCCTCTCCGCCGATGATGGCGTAAGCGAGAATGAAGACCGACGCGGCGCCGAGCAGCACGTCCCACCAGTGGATGCGGTTACGGAACCGCCGCGCCATCGGAAACAGCAGAAAGCACAGCACGAGGACGAAAGCGACGTGGACGTAACGCAGCTCCTGTGTCGGAACGATCTCGTAAGCCGCATAAAGGTGGAACAGCGACATCGCCACCGCGATAGCGGTGACGGCGGTCCCGACCCAGCCCGAGAGGCGGTTGGTCCGTCCCTCTTCCTGCTCGACATAGGCCTCGGCCTTCTGCAGGCCCTCCAACTCCTCCTGCGATGTGACATCCACCCTCTGCTCTCTCCCGGTCATCCTTCCGCCTGAACTTTCTCGTTCTTATTTCACACCTTTTTGCACGGATCAGCGACCTTCCCGTCTGTCATTTCGGAGCTCACCGAACCAGTAGGCCGCCGTTACTCCGCCATCCATGAGGAAGTCGCTGCCAGTGATAAACGCGCCCTCAGGCCCCATGAGTAACGCGCCCACGGTTCCCACCTCATCCGGGGTGCCCGCTCGCCCAGCCGCAGATAATTCGATCATGCGCCGATAACCCGAGCCGCGCGGTCCCTTCAGCTCATCGTTCGCAAGCGGGGTGATAATGATCCCAGGACTAATCGTGTTGACCCGTGCACCGCGTTTTCCCCAACGGACTGCCTCGGCCATTACCCGCAATGAATTCCCGCGCTTTGAAATTTGGTAAGCGTGAAGAGAGTCCATTATCTGATTAACCTGAAGCATCGGGAGATCGAGCAACTCTTCGACCGGCGTCGTCGCGAGGGCCGCGTTTTGTTCGGCCGACAGCGGCGGCAGGCGGTGTCCGGACTGCGATGCGATCACGACGCCGGCACCCCCGCGGGCGATAACATTGCCAAATTCCTCAAGCACGAGAGCGGTCCCGTAGAGATCAACCTTGAGGATCGTTTCCGGCGAAGCTTGGGAAGGGGAAACCCCGGCGGCATGGATGACACCGGATATGTCTCCGATGGCCGTTGCCTTCTCAGCAAGGCCATGGACCGAGGCCCGCGATGACACATCGACCGTCGCGGTCGTCACATCGAAACCAGCATCGCTCAGAGTTTTTGCTGCCGCGTCGGCGTTTTCATGGCGTATATCAGCCAGCAACACGTGCTTGCCTGCACTAACCCGCCGTGCAATCGCTTGGCCGATCGATCCGGCACCGATTACTACATACACATTCTTCATTTCACCGTTTCATGAATTATATGTTCAC
>JAXDOO010000383.1:0-7005 GCA_034668865.1 Alphaproteobacteria bacterium | reverse complement strand
CCGACTGCGCCTTGAACATATTTTCGCGGAACCATCCCCAGTGGCCGGACGTCTCCCATAGCGACTTGTCGAGCAGCTGCGGCGCGTTGACCTCGCGATAATCTCCGCGCAACCGCCGGCGCATATAAGCGACGATTTCCTGGAAGATGGTCCAACCGGCGGCATGCCAAAAAACAGTGCCGGGGCCTTCTTCCTGGAAATGAAACAGGTCCATCTCGCGGCCCAGCTTGCGGTGGTCACGCTTCTCGGCCTCCTCGATCTGCTTTAGATGCGCATCGAGGTCTTCCTGCTTGGCGAATGCCGTCCCGTAGACTCGGGTGAGCATCGGCTTGTTGGAATCTCCGCGCCAATAGGCGCCCGCCACCTTCATCAGTTTGAAAGCGTTGCCAACCTTGCCGGTGGAGGTCATGTGCGGACCGCGGCAGAGATCGAACCAGTCGCCCTGTTTATAAATCTTGATCTGCTGATCTTCCGGGATCGCATCGACCAGTTCGACCTTGAAATTCTCGCCCATATCGCGGAACACGCGCTTGGCTTGGTCGCGCGACCAGACTTCCTTGCTGAAGGGTTTGTCGCGCGCGATGATCTCGCGCATCTTCTTCTCGATGGTGGGGAAGTCCTCCGGCGTGAACGGCTCATTGCGGGAGAAGTCGTAATAAAAACCGTTCTCGATCACCGGGCCGATGGTCACCTGCGTGCCCGGCCACAAGGTCTGCACCGCCTCGGCCAGCACATGCGCGGCGTCGTGCCGGATCAGCTCCAGGCTGCGGGGATCATCACGGGTGAGGAATTCAATCTTGGCGTCACGCTCGATCTTGTCATTGAGGTCAACGACCACGCCGTCGAGCGCCATGGCGACCGTGCGCTTGGCCAGCGAGGGCGAAATGCCCTTGGCGATCTCGAGCCCGGTGATGTTGTCGGGGAATTCACGGCGCGCGCCGTCGGGAAAGGTCAGGGCGACCATTACCTTTTCTCCTTTTGCTCACTCCCACGAACGAGCGCGGGTAAGCGGTATTCAGACCGCGGAATAACCACAAAAATCCGCATCTGTCATTGGGCATGACTCCGGAGAAGTTTTCTGGCTAAATGGAAACCCGGGGAGGGGGCATGAAAATGGCCGGACAATCTCTTTTCGCTGCGGTGGTTTTGCTGGCGGCCAGTCTGCCAGCCGCGGCCGCGCCGACGAACAGTCCCGGCAACCGCTTCGCTATGATCCCGCTCAAAAACCCGATGGTCTTCTACCTCGCGCAGGGCGAGCCGAATTCCTGCGGTCCGGGCTGCGATCAATGGATCGCCGCCGAAGGGGCCATCGCACACGGCACCGCCGAGCGCATGCGCGCTTTCCTCATGCGCCAGGGTAGCAAAGCCGGCAAGCTTCCAATTTATTTCAATTCGCCCGGCGGGATCACCACAGAATCCCTCGGCATGGGCCGGCTGATGCGCGAGCGCGGGATAACCGCCCGGGTGGCCCGCACCATCCTGCAGGCCTGCGAAGGAGGCGCCAAAGAGTGCGCCCGCGCCAAGCGCTCCGGCCGGCCGCTGGCGGCGCGGCTGACCAGCACCTCCTCGCAATGCAATTCAGCCTGCGTCTATGCCATCGTCGGCGCACGCCTGCGCGAGATCGCGCCCGAGGCGCATCTCGGCATCCACGCAGCCAGGACCGTCGTTGTCGGCTATCTGCCGAAGGGCGCGACCATACCCGCGCAACTGCGCGCGCAGTTCAAGGCGCAGAATCAGCAGCTGATCCGGCGTTATCTGGTCGACATGGGCATCCCGCCGGGCTTGCTCGACGCCGCGGACAAAATACCCCACGATTCAATCCGCGCGCTCAGCCGCGAGGAGATGGTCCGGTTCAATATCGACACCCGCAGCGTGGTGGAGAGCGGGTGGATTTACGACGAGCGTGTTAGCGATAGCGGCATCATCTTCAAATCGATCGACATGACCGAGGCAGGCGGGGCGGAATACCGCAAGACGATGTTGCGGGTGAGTTGCCTCGGCACCGACCAGCTCATGGTGGGCTATGCCCGCGAAGTCGGCCCGAAGGAAAATTCGTTCGTTCCGTTGAAGTTCGTCGCGGCCAAGCAGGAGTTCAAGCTGACGCCCCCGGCAGAGCCGGTGAGCGGCACCAATGTAAGCAAGCGCTATGACATCCGGCGTGCGCCGGTGCCGATGCGGGCCTTTGAGTCCGCGGTCGCGGAGGACCGTATCGAGCTTTCGCCCGACCAAGGCGAGGGCAAACCGAGCGTGACCAGGCTTTCCACCATTGGGCTCGCTTCTGCGCTTTCGTCGCTGACCCGGCGCTGCGGTCAGGGAGCGTCGGCTTCCGGCCGCGCGGCATTGGTCCCGCGCCAGGTGCCATAGCGCCAGGGCAGCCACCATCGCGCGGCGGGGGGCGCTTCGCGCGGGACAAAATCTAGGCCTGAAGTTCCCCAAGGCTGGCAGCGCAGCACACGCGCCAAGGTCATCCATCCGCCGGCCCAGAATCCGAATCGATCAAAAGCCTCCTCGGCATATTCCGAGCAGCTTGGCAGATGGCGGCACCGGGGTCCGATAAGAGGCGACAAAAAGTAACGGTATGTCACCACCGCTGCGCGCGCCGCCCGGCGCGGCCACCGCATTATATCGAGGAAAGCCCACCCCACGTGGACAGGGCGCGGGCCCAATGACACCCCTACTCTTTGTGGTGATTGTGCAACAGGTCCCCCACCGCATGATGCCTGTGTCATTTTTGCAGTAGACCCGAATCTGTATCGCACATAACCTTGTGGTCGGGCTGAGTGTACTGCCGTTTCCGTGACGTGAGGAGGAACTTCACGCAGGAGGCGGCGAGGGGGATTGATAATGCTGCCACGCCAGGCTGGCGTAACGGCGTTTGTCTTAACCGTCTTGGTCGTGGGGGGCCTGACATCGGCTACGTCCGCAGGTGATGTCCGGACTTTACCCATGCGCTTTGAGCTGGTGGAGGAGGGTCCCGCCAGCGCTTGCGGCGCGGAATGCCGCACCTTCATCTCGGCCGTCGGTGCGATCACCAAAGAAACCCTCACCGACTTCACCACATTTACACGCAGCCGTGACGTTACCGGTGCGACGCTGGTGCTCGATTCCAGCGGCGGCTCCGTGCTCGGCACTTTGGCGCTTGGCCGCAGCGTACGCCGGCTGGGCATCAATACGACCGTAGGCAGGCTGAACAAGCTTCCCCCGGGCGGCGCTGGGGCCGTCCGCGCCACGCTTTCTCCCCGCGCCGATTGCGAATCGATGTGCGCTTACCTGCTGCTCGCAGGCAAACAGCGCTATGTGCCGCCGGAAGCACAGGTACTGGTGCACGAGATCTGGCTCGGCGACCGGCGTGAAGATGCCGCCGCCGCGAGCTATAGCGCGGAGGATCTCGTCATCGTTCAGCGCGACATCGGCCGTCTCGCGCGATACACCATCGAAATGGGCGGCTCGATCGACCTGCTTGAAACCTCGCTGCGGATTCCGCCGTGGGAGCCGATGCGACGGCTGCAGCAGTCCGAAATCCGCAACATGGGATTGGACACGTCCACCAGCCCACAGAATCTCGGCTCGGAGTCGATCTCCGTTTCGATGTCGACGCAGCCGATGCCACGTGTGCCACCGAGCGAGCGCGGTTGGGTCATGAATAGCAAACCCGGTCAGGCTTCGCTGCGACGGCGGCATCCGCTCACCGTCGAAGGCGACGAGATCGGCAGCTTCGACATCATCCTGGCCTGCGGCGGCAAGGACAATTACGACGTGACTTATGTGGAGCGGCGCCGGCCGGCCGAACCGCTGAAGCAGGTGGAGATTGCCGTCGGACGGCGTTCGGTTCCGTTGAAGATCATCACCTCCGAGATCAAGGAGACGGAGCTCGCTTCACTGGCCCGCGGCATGATGCCGGTCAGCGTGGTGGAGACGTTATCTCGATCCGGCAGTCGCTCGTTGATGGTGACCACATCCAATGGGACCGATGTCGCTACCACGATCCGGGTTGGCAACAGCGGCGTGTCGCAAAATCTGCCGCAGTTTACCGCGAGTTGCGCCGAACAGCCGGCGGCGCGCGGGGATGCCCATGCTGAGCTTGCGCCAACAAAAGTGACTGAGACTGTCGTCACTGGCGCGCCGAAATAGCGTCAGGCGCCGCGCCGCTTGCTTTCGATCTGATCGATCGCCGAAACCACGGCATCAAAAGTCAGCATCGTGGAGGCGTGGCGCGCCTTGTAGTCGCGCACCGGCTCGAGCACCGCGATGTCCGCCCATTTGCCCGAGGGCGGCGCGCCGTTTTCCTTCAACATGCGCCGAACGGTTTCCCGCAAGTCGCGCAGTTCGGCGGCTTTGGCGCCAATTACGTTGCGCGCCATGATGGATGACGATGCCTGCCCCAGCGCGCAGGCCTTCACCTCATGCGCGAAGTCGGTGACGGTGTCGTCTTGCATCTTCAAGTCGATAGTGACGGTCGATCCGCACAGCTTGGAATGGGCGGTCGCCGTGGCATCGGCCGCGGGCAAGCGGCCGATCCGGGGGATATTCCCGGCCAGCTCCAGAATTCGGTTGTTATAAATGTCGTTTAGCATCGCTATCCGGAGTGGGTAGGACGATTTGCCTCGCCGGCCCAAACAACTATATAGACTGCCTCTGCCGGACAAGAAGCCTTATGGGCGGGCAAATTTGCATGAGAGATGATTGATGGACGCTCATGCACGGGTTGACCCGCGCATCCATCAGCTCAATTCGAGGGACATTGCCGGGTCAGGCCGGCAATGACGATGCTGGAGCTTTCCGTGTCCGATCAAACCAATCCATTTGCCCCACGTGGCTCCACCGGAGAAGTCGAAGAAGGGTTAGCCTTCCAGCCCAAATTCGATGCCGACGGGTTGATGACCTGCGTCGTCACCGACGCAAGATCCGGCGAGCTGTTGATGGTGGCGCACATGAACGCCGAGGCGCTGCGCAAGACCATTGAAAGCGGCGACGCCTGGTATTTCAGCCGCTCGCGCATGCAGCTGTGGCGCAAAGGCGAAAGCTCCGGCCACGGCCAGCGCGTCGTCGAACTGCGCGTAGACTGCGATCAGGACGCGCTCTGGCTGAAGGTCGAGCAAGAGGGGCCGGGCGCCTGTCACACCGGCCGGCGCTCATGTTTCTATCGCACGCTGCCGCTTGGCAAGGCCGGTGCGACGCTGGAATTTCGCAAGGAAGAACGGACGTTCGACCCCGACCAAGTCTACAACAAGAAGTAGTCCGCGATTATTTTATCTGCGCTAGCAATTGCTCGGCATGCAGCAGGTGCGGGCGGTCATACATCACGCCATTGACCGCCACCGCGCCTTTGTCAGGCGCCGCGGCAAAGGCCTCGGCCACCGCCCGGGCCCAGGCTACCTTCTCCGGCGAAGGCGCGAAGACTTCATTGATGATAGGGACCTGCGCGGGATGGATCGCCATCTTGCCGGTAAAGCCCTGGCTTGCGGCATCCTCGGCCTCACGGCGCAGTCCTTCGGGATTGCGGAAGTCGGCAAAGACGGTATCGATCGCGGCCACGCGCGCCGACGCGGAAGCGGCAAGGCAGAGCGTGCGCGCGAGGCGGTAGGGCTCGAAGAAACGGCCTTGCGCGTCACGGCTGCTGGTGCCGCCAAATTCGTAGCTCAGGTCCTCGCTGCCCCAAGTCAAACCGATCAGCCGCGGACTTGCGCCCGCATAGCTGCCCGCGAGAAACAGCGCGGTGGCGCTTTCGATGGCGAAGGCAAAAATCTTTGTGGCGCCCTCTCGGATGCCGTGCATCGCTTCGCGCGCGGTGAGCTTGGCGTCGAGGTGGATGATGGACGCGCCGCCTTCGCCCTTCGGCAACACCACGGCGTCGGGCTTGGCTGCCAGCACCGCATCGAGATCGGCGTCAGTCAGCCCGCTTTCCAGGCCGTTCACCCGCACGAATATCGGCGGACGCCGCGATGAAGGCGGAAGCCGATTGATGAATTCAGCCGCATTGGCGCGCGCGGCTTCCTTCTGATCTGTAGCGATGGCGTCTTCGAGATCGATGATGATAGCATCGGCGCCGCTGGTGAGTGACTTCTCTAGCTTGCGCGGACTGTCGGCGGGGACGAACAGAAGAGAGCGCATCATTCCTCCGCCCGCATGCGCATGAAGGCCTGACGGCGGCATTCCGCCACCAGGGTGCCATCCTGCTTATAGGCGCGGTGATGCAGCTCAACGATGCCCGCGCCGGGATGCGATTGGGATTCCCGCTTGCCCACGATCTCGGTCGTGCAATGCACGGTGTCGCCCTCGAACAAAGGATGCGGGAATTTCACTTCGGTCATGCCGAGATTGGCGATCGTGGTGCCGACGGTGAGATCGTTGACGGAAATGCCGATCATCAGCCCGAGCGTGAACAGCGAATTCATCAGCGGCTGGCCCCATTCGGTTTCGGTCTCGCAAAAATGCCGGTCGATGTGTAATGGCTGGGGGTTCAGCGTCATATTGGAGAAAAGCATGTTGTCCATTTGCGTCACCGTGCGGGTAAGCCGGTGTTCGTATTTTTTGCCCACGATGAAATCCTCGAAATAAAGCCCGCCGCGAGGGTGTCGCTGAGCATTTTCCTGCTGCATTCCGCCCTCTCAACCGGTTCCCGCAAATCGCAAAATCGGCGTTGGCACTCGTTACCATAATTGCCCCCGGCGGGGCAGGCGAGCCAGTCATCGCCGCCGCACGGCCACACCATGATACGCGCCCAAGGCTAAGCGCCAGGCCGCGGTACCGCCGCCACGGCCGATCCGACGGGACGACGCAGGCTTTCGCCCACGCATTAACCATATCAGGCACGGCGCCTGCTTCGGCGCAGACCCCGCTCCTCGCGGCGCCCACTTCCCGGCGCCAGCAAATGGCCGTCCCCTTCATCTTTCCAGGATATGCCGCGGGTGTGGCGGGACCTTCCACGGCCGCGGCTGACAGCCCGCGTTAACGATTTGGTAACACTCGTAAAGAGTTATGCTGAACTCTTTGTTAAGCCACTGC
>JAXDOO010000382.1:0-3463 GCA_034668865.1 Alphaproteobacteria bacterium | reverse complement strand
CACCATATTTCGCATAAGTGTGGCTATGGAAGTTGGCGCCTTCGTCGACATAGCGCTCGCCGTGGGCGTTGACGACGATACCGAACGGATAATTGTGCTTTTGGAATTGGTCGCCGACCGTGAGGTCGCCGTAAGGAGGTGCGTTGATGTCCCAGGCCACGGAATGGCAGCCCGACCAATTGCCATAGGGCAGTGCGCCGGCCGCTAGGGCCATGGTAAGTCCGGCGCCCATATTGAAGCGGGTTCCCCGGATCTTCGCTAAGTCCCACCCCGGCCCGAGATAACGGGCCCGCAACTCCGGATTGGATTCGAAGCCGCCGCAGGCCAGCACGACTGCCCCGGCGCGTATTTCGATACGCTCTCCGCGGTGCTCGGCCACGACGCCGACGATGCTTCCATGTTCGCGGATTAGCCCGACGGCAGGCGTTTCGTAATGGATCGGGATGCTGCATTGCGCTGCTTTGCGATAGAGCGCCGCGAGCATTTCCGGTCCCCCGCCATTGATATGCAGCGCGAGCCCGCCCCAGAATTTGAACTTGCCTTCGACCTTGTAGGCCTGCCGCCCCAGCCCCGGGTGCAGCTTGACGCCAAGCCCTGCCATCCATTTCGCGGTTTCGAAGCTCGATCGCACCAGTATTTCGCAAAGGTCCGGATCGGTTCGATAGCCGGTGAGTTCGAACATGTCGTCGAAATACTGGTCCTCGGTATAGGTGCCGAAATCGACCGTCTCGAGTTCCTCGTCGCTAATCTCACAAATCTGACGCAGATCTTCGGGGCCGCTATAGGCGAAGCGGAAAGCGCCGCCTGTATAATGTGAGTTGCCTCCCCGCTCCTCGAATGGAGCGGCTTCCAGCATCACGACCTTGGCCCCATTCTCGTGCGCAGAGATCGCTGTGCACAGAGCCGCGTTGCCCGCTCCGACGACAAGAACGTCCGGGCGATCCGTCAAATCCGGTGATTCCATAAATTCTTCCTTCGGGAATCGCTGACGCTAGATACCGATCGCGCGACGGGGAGCCCGTTCGTCGCGGGCGGCAGGCTTCGTGCCTTCCGCGATGATGTTGGAGAGCAGCGCGATCGGACCGACGGTGTCGAGGGCGAGGAGTCGTTCAAGCAGATGGGCCGCCGCCACGTCGCTGAGAACCTGTCCGGCGCAGTCGCGAAATTTTGCTTCGAGGGTCCCGGCAGGCAACGGATGCGCCCGGTCGCGACCAACCGGCCGATCCACGAACGCCTCCACCTGTTCGCCCGAACGCAACGTGACACGCACGCGCGCGTAAAAGTGGTCGGTCGTGTCCATTGTGGCTTGCGGATCCGGGGCCGCCCGTACCCTGCCCAAGAGCTCCCGGATGGCCGGTTCGAAGACGGCGTCGTCCGAGAAATGATCAAGACTGATGATGCCCTCGGCGAGGGCGCGCGCAAGTACGTATTGAACGCTGAATTTACCGTCCAGCCCGTTCTGCGGATTCGGCCGATTGGTATGTTTGAGCCGTCGCGGATGGGTCCAGGACTCGACGAGCGCAACGGAGTCGGGCGTGAGATCGTAGCGGCTGCGCAATTCGAGCATGGCATCAACGGCCGAATGGGTACTGCCGCAGCAGGGGTGTCGCTTGAAGGCGATGCCTGGCTCGATCAGATCGAGTGGCTTACCCCATTCCTGCAATATGCGCTCGGCGGCGAACGTTCCCGCCCCGTTATAGACAAGGAAAAATCCCTGCGCATCTTCAAGCGCCGCAGGGTTTGCCTCCATACCGTTGCGGGCAAGCAGCGCCGCGAGCAGTCCGTTGCGGGCAGCGTGTCCGATATGAAAGGGCTTTGCCATTGTGCCGAAATTCGCCTTCAAGCCGGAAGCCATTGATGCGGCGAGCGCCAGCGCATGCGCGAGGCGCTCGGGATCGAGGCCGAGGAGATGACCGCACGCCGCCGCGCTCCCGAAAGTCCCGAGTGTCCCTGTCGGGTGCCAACCCTTCTCATAATGATGAAAATTCACCGCCCGGCCGATTTTGCACTCGCATTCCATGCCGGCTACGTAGGCGGTGATGAAAGCCGCTCCATCGCTGCCGATCTCCTCCGCCAGCGCCCAGATGGCCGGAACGACGGGCGCCGAAGGGTGTCCGCCCATCGTGTTGCTGCAGTCGTCGAAATCAAGGACATGCGCAGCCATGCCGTTAACGAGCGTGGCGCTGAGGGCGTCGGTCCGGCGGCGGTCGCCGAAGATCAGCGAGCTGCCCGCTCCTGCGGTATTGAGAATTGTTCGGCTGAGCGGCCCTGCATCCTCGCTGCGAGCGCCGGCGAGCGTTACACCGACAGTATCAAGAATGCCTTCCTTGGCAGTCTGCACGGCCTGCTCAGGCAGAGTCCGGAACTGGGTGTCGAGAACCGCGGCAGCGATCTCACGCAGTAACATGGCGCTAGCTCTCCCAAGGGCTGGCGATGAAGTGACGATTTGGTTCTCTTCGAAGCGGGTTGTCAACTATCGACGACTGGCTCAAGCTTACAGCCGGTTCAGGCGCTCACACCTCCATCTGCGCCTTGCCAGAAAGCCAGCGCAGGGCTGCGACCGACAGGATGCTCATGACGATGAGCACGACGGATACAGCCGCCGCCATTTCGAAGGAACCGTTGTCGACGAAATTGAAGATCGCGATCGGCAGGGTCTCGGTACCGCGCACGTTAAGCAGCACCGCCATGCTGAGTTCGCGCAAGGTGACAGCGAATACCATCATCCAGGCGGCCAGCATTCCGCTCTTCAGAAGCGGCACCGAGATGTCGACAAGAGTGCGGGTCCAGGAGGCGCCGGACATCCGGCCCGCCTCCTCCAGTTCGCTCGATAGCTGTTTGACTCCGTTGCGGACGAACTGGAACGCGAAAGGGAAGCGGTGCGCGGTAAAGGCCACGAAGAACAGCCAAATAGTGCCATAGAGCGCCAGCGGGGGATCGCGATAGCCGAGCACGAAGCCAACCGCGAGCGCGATGCCGGGAAAGGCGAATGTCACCGTGCTGAGGAAGGTGAGGAGCGCCCGGCCGGGCAAGGCCGTTCGCTCCACCAGCCATACAATAAACAGCGCCAGCACGACGCAGATGCTCGCGGTTCCAGCCGAGATGACGAGGCTGTTGAATACGGCACCGGGCAGGATTGTCGCCGGATCGAACATCGCGGCGTAATTCCTTAGCGTCAGATTGTCCCAAGTCATCGGCCGCCCCCAGCGCTGCACAAGCGAAGTGCGGATTAGGACCAGGAGCGGCAGCGCAACGCTTGCGACAATCACCAGCATCGAAAAGACAAAGAGCAGCCAGCGTGCCGCTCCGATCTCGACCGCCCGGGCAGCCTTGGGCTTCGCAGAGATCACCGTGTAGCGGCGCCTTCCGGTCGCGTAGCGCTGCAACATCAGGCCGAGCACCGTGAAGATGATAATCGGCGTCGCCGCCGCGGCCGCCAGTTCGAAGCGCGGCGGATAGGAGA
>JAXDOO010000381.1:0-9231 GCA_034668865.1 Alphaproteobacteria bacterium | reverse complement strand
GCGTGTGGCGCCCCCTCGGTAGCGGCGCCGGGCCCGGAGGAGCAGCCGTCACGGGCTTTGTGCGCGCGCTGGCAGCTACGGGGACGACCATCTTCGTCGGCACGGACGCGGTCGATGTCGCCGGCATCCCGCAGGCGGATCACGTTGCGAGGTGGAACGGCGTCGCGTGGAGCGCGGTCGGCAACAACGCTGCCGGTAATAACGGCTGGCTGCCGGCCGGTTCGTCCATCTACAGCCTCGCCATATCGGGCTCGCTGGTGATCGCGGGAGGCTCGTTCCGCGATGCGAACGGGGTTGCGACGGCCGACATGGTTGCGTATTTCGACGGCGAGGTCTGGCGCCCGATCGGATCGAACGGCGCCGGCAACGGGCCGATCCGCACCGCCGTGACCGCGGTCGGTGTCTTCGGGCACAAGATCTACGCCGGTGGCGCATTCCCGGCTGCGGGCGGCGATGCCAAGGCTCGCGCTCTGGCGGCGTACGCGCTCAGGCAGCCTGATGCCCGCATCGGGACCGCCGCGGCCGGCCCGTGGACCGGCGATGCGGTTTACAGCCCGACCGCCGTCGGCGAGTCGAAGACGCAGATTATTAATCGCGGCAGCAGTAAAAACTTTTACGTGAATGTCCAGAACGACGGCCTCGTTGCCGCGAGGTTCAAGCTCAGGGGCACCGGCGGGGCGACCGGGTATTCCGCGACTTACTTCCGCGCGTCGACGAACATCACGACCGCGGTCGAGGCCGGGAGCTATTTAACCGGCTTCATCCCGCCTCGTGGCGCGGAAACGATTCGCATGCGGGTCGAGCTCGCGAGCTCCACCGCCGCCTCGGCGTCCTACGTTGTCGAGGTGACGTCGCTGACAGGCACGCCGACGGACGCAGTGAAAGCGATCGCCCGGCGGAATTGACCGGGCTCAGCCGATCAGAACGATCCCGCGCAACGCGTGGCGGAGCCATTTATCGCAGTTATCTTGCGAAAGACAATGCTGATGTCGCACGTCAGTGTTCCGTGACGTCGACATAGACCCCCTCGATGTCGGTTAGATGGAATTGGCCGATCGGGCACTGCTTGAACACCTCCAGCCGGGCCTTGCCTTCGGCTCCATAGCCGAGCGGCTTGGTTACCATCAGCGGATTGGAGCCGATGATTTCCTCCATGTCGCGCTTGACCGCCTCGACGCTTTCAACCTTGAAGCCAAAATGCTCGAGCCGCGGCGGCTCCGGATCGTGGCCGATGAAGTTTTCCATCTTCCACGGCATGATCAGCAGCGTCACCCGGCCATCGCTGAGGCGGTAATTGCCGTCGCTGCTCTCATTGGAGATGGGAAGCTCGTAGACGGTGGAGTAAAATTCGGCGCTGCGCTCGGAATTGGTGGCGCGCAAGGCGATATGATTGATGTAGCGCTGCGGAAGTTCGCCGCCTTTATTCTCGGCGAAGATATCCTGCGCCTTGCCGGAATCCCGTTCCGCCAGGTCGTAGATGATCATGTCGTGATCGGCCGCGCTCCAGGCCGCGTTGGGACGAACGGCGGGACGCTGCACCAACGGCAGATCGGGATCGAATTTCTTCATCCGTTCGATGGCGAGCGGAATGCTTTCGACCTCAAAACCGAAATGGTCGAGGCCGCTCCGCCGTCCGTCCCGCAGGGGGATATTGTTAAGCCCGATCTGACCGTCGCCAACCGGTGCCGCGCGCGCGGGCCGCTGCACATTCGCCGCCTTCATTCCGAACAGCGCCTGGTAAAAACGGGCGTTGATGGCGTAATGCGTGGTGCAGATAGCCAAATGGTTGATTCTGGCGAACATCGGCGAGCCTCCCTGTGATCTGCTTATGATTGGGCGCCGTCCTGACGCCGGCCGGCAGAGAGCTATTGCCTAATGTTAGCAAATTGAATGCGCGGCACAATCGCGCTACCTGCGGCCGCCGGTCTGCATCCCCGCGCTCGCCTCCGCGGCTGCGGTGACGTCGCCCGGCCGGGTCCGAGGACGCCGACGAAATTCAGGCCGGTAAAAATGCGCCTTTAATAACTGAAGGCCCGCGCCGGCAGGGAACGGGCCTTCAGATCACGACAGGTTGGCGCAGCCGGCGGGAAGCGAACCGCTGGCGCCTCATGCGCCGCATGCTTGCGCCGCTAATCCGAATCCAGCACGCAACCAAGCACCACGACTCCTCCCACCGCAGCGTCCACCACCGATCCCGCCTGGACCACAGGGAAAGTCGGCGGGAAGGGCTTCTTGTGGCCGCGGCCATGGGCCTTGGTATCCAGGCGAAGCTCGGCCTCCAAGTCTCCTGAACCGCCTGATAGCGGGACCGTGCCGACGGCGACAGTGTCGACCGAAAAGACCACCGGCTGTCCGGCAACAAAACCGTCCGCCGTGGTGGTCTCAAACTCCACGCGAAACTTTGCGCGCGGCCCTTTCTTTTTAATCCGCTCCTCGTAGCGAGCGGAAATCTCGGTGTCGCCGGTTCCAACGGCCTCGCAGCGAAAGCGGCTTGAATTGCTCTTAGCCTCGCCGCTTGTTGCGCTGATGCCAACCGCTGCGAGCCCGAGAACGGTCGCAGCGGTCAATGCCGAAAGCGATTTCAACATGCACTTCCCCTAGGGTTTTTGTTACACCCGTCCGTGTTTGACCCGGGATGCGCAATTTGAAAAGCGAATCTGCCGGATTTACTGAGGGATAGGTGGAGCGGGCCGCGCCAGTTTTAAGAGAATTGCGGATTGATCTGAACGACGCGGCGCAGCGAGGCCGGAGAGCAATTACCGGAACGCACCGCTGCAGCACGTCTACATCACATCCGGCACTTCCATCCCCGCCGGGGGCGGGCCGTCGTAAAGCACCGGCTCCATCCGCGACGCCGCGCCTTCGCGCCGCATCGTTTCCTCGAATTCCGCGCGGATGAACGGATCCTCCAGGTGATAGGGGATCGCGTTGCCGCCTTTGCTGACGTCGATGGCCCAGACGTCGCGCATGGCTTCGCCGGGGCGGCCGGCCTTCAGCGCCGGATGGTTGTTCGGGCCGTGCCAGGCCGCGAGCCGCAATCCGCCGGGGCTGATGCCGAAATGTTGGTGGTACCAGTCGCCGCTCATCGGTGCGGCGGAGACGATGCCGACCGGCTCATAATCCTGCCGCAGCACCTTGTCGCCGTGGCCATCTTTCCACGGCGACATGCCGAGCGCTTCCGGCCAGGTATAAGTGTAGCCCTTGCCCTGGATCGCGATCAGCACCGCGGTCGAATGATGCTTGTGCGCCTTGGAATAGCGGCCGGTCTCGTGCTGGCCGATGAAAGTGTAAAAGCGATTGCCGCCCATATGCGGCTCGACCCGGCGGTAGCCCGGTGAGCGCCGGTTGTCGAGCGGCAGTTCGGTTGTGATGATGTCGGGAATGATGTTGGTGCGGCGCATGGCGAGCCCGCGCACCGGATCGGGCTCGATATCATCCTTCGGCTTGAAGAAGTCCTCCTCGCCCGAGAAACGGTCCTTGAAAACATAGGGACAGTTAAAGACGAAATCGATGTTGTCGGTCAGATTGATCTGATTGGGCGCCGAAGTGCCGCATAGCAGCAGCGCCGGGGCGCTCGCCGCGTTGATGATGCGGTGGTGCGCATTGAGCGGAATCGTAAAGAGCGAACCCTGCTGCCACTCGAAGACGTGCGGTTTGCTCTGGCCGTCCTGCCAGACCTCCGTTGAGCCGCGGCCTTCGACCACAAGCACGATTTTCTCATAGAGATGCCGCTCGGGATTGAGCGCGCCGGCGCCGGGAACCTCCACCACATACATGCCCCACAAGCCTTCGGTGCCGTAAAGCTGGATATAGCTGCCGCGCCCTCCCAGCCGCTGCCAAGGCGCCATCGGCAAGTCCTGCACCCGGCGCACGCCAATGCCGCGGAACACCGGCACGCCTTCCGCCTCCATGAAGCGGTCATACGGCATCTGCGGCCGTTTGAAGTCGCCAAAGCCGGCATTCTCGCCGGCCTTGGGCTGGTGCCAGTGTTTTTGCTGCGGGGTGTCGTGCATGAATCCTGTTCTTCTTGTTTGTTGGGAGCGAAGGCCGCGATCAGCCGCCTTTCTTTTCGTCGCTGTGCAGCTTGCGCAGATAATCGAGCAGATCGGGCGGCGCGTCGGCGATCTTGTTGATAGCTTTCATCACCACCTCGTGGTCGACCGGGCTCACTTCCACGCGGATCTTGGCGGCATCGGCGAGATATTCCGGATCCTTGTGAACGGCCATGAATGCTGCCTGCAGCGCCTTGGCGCGATCCTCCGGCACGCCGGGCGGCGCGGCGAAGGGACGCGACAGGATATAGGATTGCTCGGCCAGTTCGATCAGCGTGCGGGCCTTCTCCTCCTTGGCCACCTCGCGCGCCGTAGGCACATCCGGGAACATGGGATGACGCGTCGCCCGCGCCAGCTGCACCAGAACGCGCATGTTGCTGTCGGGCTTGAGCCATTCGGGCTTCAGCGACGTCACTGAGGAAAGATCGACGGTCCGCCCGTTCACCTCGTTGCGTTCCAGCGCCAGGAAAATAGCGCCGTTGTCCGGATAACCGCTGACCAGCTTGAACTTGAACCCGAGCGTATCGCGCAGGAGGATTGGAATGTCCGTTCCGGTCGAGCCCTCGCCGGTCACGCCCAGCGTGATCGGCTGGCTGTCGGGACGGCGGGCATCCTCGATGGACTGTACCGGGCCATCCTTGCGTACCAAGAGGATATAGGCGTCGTTGGAAAAATCCGAGGAGGAGCCGAGCCAGACGAATTTGCGCGGGTCGAACTGCACGCCGGGATTGGTGCCAAGGATCGCGATCAGCGGCATGTCGCGGCCGAACATGCCAATAGCGGTGCCATCCTTCGGCGCGGTGTTGTAGAGCGCGTTCACCGCCCGCATGCTACCGGCGCCGGGCATGTTCTGCACGATCACCGACGGATTGCCGGGAATATACTTGCCCAGATGCCGCGCCAGCAGGCGGGCAAAGACGTCGTAGCCTCCGCCCGTTCCGTAGCCGACGATCACGGTGACGGTCTTGCCTTTGTAAAAATCGGAGACCGCGTCGGCCTTCGCCGGAAACATCATCAGCGCAAGCGCCATCAGCAAGGCGGCGATACCTTGTGTCAGCATGTCTCTTCCTCCCAAATAGCCTACTTTTCGGCAGTTTGATGATCGCACGCTTAAGCGGAAGTGGTCCAGAGTCTCCATTGCACAGCGCCCCGCACCTTTCAAAATCAAACCGTTGGCGATAAATATCGATTCTCCCGAGAAGGAATGCCTCGGATGTTTTTTGATCGTTGCCCGGCCTGCCTGCTCGCCGCCGTGATGTTCGCGCCGGCTCAGACCAGCGCGAGCGAGCCGGCGCACGATGCCGGCACGCGGTCCTTCGCCCAGGCGCAGATCGTGCCATCATCGATGTTCGAGTATTACCGGCTGCTCGCCGAATACCGGGCCGCCCAGAAAATTTTCGAGGAACAGCACACGAGCTATTGGAGCAGCGTCAGCGAAAAGCGGCGTGAACGCAATGCCAAGCGGCGCAGCAAGCAGGCGATCGCGCTCGACGATTACGTCCTGACTCAGCCGCCGGTCTATGCCGGCCCACCGATGCCGATCGATCCGTCGCAACCGGCGCCGCCGCCGGTACAACGAAAATATGTGCCGGTGGTCGCGGACTTCCTGCAGGCGGCGGCAGAGCATTTCCAGTTCCGCCCGCAACGGCCGGCGAGCGAGATGGAATACAAGCGAGAATATGCGCGCCTTGCGGCGGCGGCGGGTCTGACCAAGGACCAGGTCGTCCGCATCTACGCCTTTGAATCGAGCGGCAATGGCAATTACGACGTGCAGGCCGGGCTGGAATATACGCTCGACGCGCGCGCCATCTCGACGGCGCTTGGCTACAACCAGCTGCTGAACGCCAACAGCATCTCGCTGCTCGCCGAACAGAGCAACCAGATCCTCGCGGCGCTGCGGAACAAGGCTGCCAACCTTACCGGAGAGCCGAAACGCGCGCTTGAACGAAAAATCGCGGTGGTGGAACGCATGGCGGCTTTCACCCGTACCGTTCCGGTTAAATGGGACGAGCACGTCAAGCTTGCCGGCACGCCACGCGGCCTCGCCGTCCATGCGCTGATGCTGGATGTGGATGTGGGCCCGCTGCTGCAGGTGCAGAAACTCTCCAACTCGCTCAGATTCGCGCGCCTCAAGGGTTACACGAAACCTTTGACGGCAGCCGAGCTTGAGATGCTGAACCTGACCGGCGACGGCAACGGTTTCGACATGCTCTCGCTGGCGCCGGAAATGCGCCAGAAAGTGCCGACCGCCAATTTCTTCCAGCCCTCGGGTTATGCGAGAAACGCGGTGGCGCGGCGGAACAATACGGTGAGCGCCCTGATTGCGGCGACCGACAGCAAGATGGACGAGGAAGCCAGGCTCAAGGGGGCCTTGGATATGGCGGCGGTGTTTGATGGCAGGTGACCATCGCGGGCCAAATTATCCGGGCAGATCACGGCGCGCTCCGCTTCGGCCATCAATCGGATGAAGCGGTGAAGCTGCGCGGCGCATCGCCGCGCTTGAAGATGTCCCCCATTCGCAGATAGGCCGCTTCGATATGACGACGGAAGCGGTCAGTGTCGAACATTGGCTGGGTATCGAGACCAGGAATGCGGCGATACCCCGTTTTAACATCATCCCCCCTTTCCAGACTGGCATCTAGCGGCCGCCCGGTATCGGTTTGGGCGAATACGTCCTGTCAGGGCCCAATTTAAAGGAGTTTGCCGGTATTTGCAGCTTCCTTGAATCGTAAAATTCATCCAGCCCTTACCAGGGCCGACGATCGAATGCCTGTAGATCGCCACTCAAGGCGTTGTCTCCGCAAAGGAGCTCTGCATGAGGTTAGCCGCGGCCCTGGTGTACTGGGTTATCGTCGCGCTCTGGTTGGCGGTCCTTGCGACGGTGATTTTCCATTACTTGCGCAATCCAAAGCTGTTCGGGACGACTCGCGTGCTCCTCGCCGTCGTCGCAATCGACACCTGCCGGAACATCATCGAAAACATCTATTTCGGCCTTTTCTTCGGATCCCAATACGGCTTGTTTCCGGGAGAAATGGCAAACATACTCGGCAATCCCAATCTGCTGATCTTGCCAAAACTTCTGAATATAGCTGCCGGCGGTGTAGTGCTTGGCCTCCTGCTGATGCACTGGTTGCCGAATGCAGTTAGCGAACGGTTCCATTTCGAGCAGGATTGCGCGGATCTTCTGACTCTCTCGACACAGGATGCGCTGACGTCCCTTTCCAACCGCCGGCATTTTGACGCTGTCAGCCACGCTGAGTGGGCACGGTTTCAGCGATACGGACGGCCCTTCTCGCTCTTAATCCTCGATATCGACCATTTCAAAGCCATCAACGACCAATTCGGCCATCCAGCGGGCGACTTCATCCTGAAAAGCGTTGGGCAGTCCTGCAAGGCGACGCAGCGCGTAACCGACGTGGTCGCTCGCATCGGCGGCGAGGAATTCGCTATTCTGCTCCCGGAAACCGACGAATCATCCGCTGTAATCGTTGCGGAGAGGCTGCGCAATCAAATCGCGAGCGTCGTGCACAATCTGGGAGAAAAGCAAGTGCAGGTGACCGCAAGCATCGGCGTGGCCAGTGGCACCCTCAGCATGCCGTCATTCGAAACCCTGCACAAGCGCGCGGACGAAGCGCTCTACAGCGCAAAGGCTGCCGGCCGCAATCGGGTCGAACGCGCGCCTGCGGACATCCCTGCTTCCTATCAGATCGCCGCTGAATAATCTTGAGTTGTGCGGCCGTGACCGCAACGCCGGCGCCAGTCGGCGGGCGAGATCGCAGGCCGCGATCCTGCCCAGGCGCGGTGAACCGCGGCTCAATTTCCACCAATAGACAAAGCCGGTTAGTATTATAATGTGCAGGAAAATTAGCTCCGGCCGGCAACAGCAGGGCCGGTTAATCCCGTATCCTGGCAGCGATCACGGTGGGCAAGAAGCAGATGCTTTCGCAATTCAAATTGAAGGTCATCTTGTTTGGGCTGGCGCAGCTGCTGAAATTCGCCGCCTGGCGGTATCCGGAATTCGCCGCCCGCGCAAAAGAGCACGATCTCACCGGACAATTCGTCACCCGTGACGAGGAGATCGGCCGCTGGTTCAAATTCGCCAACGGCAAAATCACCTCGGGCGCCGGCGTCTTGCAAGACGCGGACGTCACGGTCGCTTTCAAGAATGCTGCGGTCGGCGCCTCACTGCTGACGCCGCCGATCAACTGGCTCGATCAGATCAATGCGCAGAAGGAATTTGCCCTGGGCGTGACGGGGGACGACGGGCTGGTGAACTGGTTCGCCCAGACCGTGCTGATGGCGCAAAGCGCGGGCACCAAATTCGGCACGCAAATGCCCGATGGCTCGGTGCGCTATTGCAACATGGCGAATGGCGGTCCGCTCTTTGTCTATGTGAAGGATGGTAAGATCGTCCGCACCACGCCGATCGATCTGGAAGACAGTGACGGCGCGTCCTGGACCATCGAGGCGCGCGGCTTGAAGCTGACGCCGCCGCGCAAGACGACGCTCGCCCCGCACGGACAGAACTGCAAGTCGATCGTCTATTCGCCCGACCGGCTGCTCTATCCGATGAAGCGTATCGACTTCGACCCGAACGGCGAGCGCAATCCGCAAAACCGCGGCAAGTCAGGCTATGTGCGCATTTCCTGGGAGGAAGCGCTCGGTATCGTCTCCAACGAAATCAAGCGTCAGAAACTGACCTATGGACCCGGCTCTATCGCGGTGTCGCACGGCTCACACCATACCTGGGGCAATATCGGCTACTACCTTTCCGCGCTGTTCCGCTTCACCAACGCGGTCGGCATGACGCGCGTCCACCACAATCCCGATTCTTGGGAGGGATGGTACTGGGGCGCGGTGCATCACTGGGGCCATACGCTGCGCGTCGGCCAGTCAGAGACCTACGGCACGGTCGAGGACTGCCTGCAGAACTGCGACATGATCGTGTTCTGGTCGGCCGATCCGGAAACGACCTCGGGATCGTACGGCGCGCAGGAAGGCACCATCCGCCGCCAATGGCTGAAGAATCCGAAGCTGGGCATCAAGGTCGTGCATGTCGATCCCTATTACAACGGCTCGGCGCAATTCCTGCCCGGCAAATGGTTCGCGCCCAAGCCCACCACCTCACCCGCCATGGCGATGGCGATCGCCTATGTCTGGATCAAGGAAGGGCTTTACG
>JAXDOO010000380.1:0-14342 GCA_034668865.1 Alphaproteobacteria bacterium | reverse complement strand
CCGTCGAGGAACGTTTTTGCGCCGCCTGCCCTATCCCTTTGCCTTAACGGATTTGCATTGCGAATGCTGGCTGCCGAAGACCGCGAAATTCAAGATCAAATCAAGGAAACGCCGGCCGCTGCAGCGGCGCGGCGCAAGCTCTTGGCGCTGCTGATCGCAATGACGGCGATCGCGCCGCTGACGCTCAACATCATCGTACCGGCGGTGCCCAATCTCGCCGTGGTGCTGAATGCTTCGGTCGATACCGTGCAGCTCACGGTGTCGCTCTATCTGCTGGTTCTGGCCTTTTCCCAACTCGCGCTCGGCCCCTTGTCGGACAAGTTCGGCCGCCGGCCGGTGATCATCGCCGGGCTGGCGCTCACCGCCTTGATGAGCGCCGCCGCCCTGCTCGCGAGCAGCATCACCGGCCTCATCGTCGCGCGCAGCCTGCAGGCGCTCGGCGCATCCGCCGGGCTTGTGGTCGGCCGCGCCATCATCCGCGACCGTTATCACCGCGACCGCGCCGCCTCCATGATCGCTTCCGTGACCATGGTGGTGATCGCCGCCCCGATGGTCGCGCCGCTGCTCGGCGGCTTCCTCGACACCCTGTTCGGCTGGCAATCGATTTTCATCTTCATCGCATGCGCTTGTCTTGTCGTGGTCGCTTGGGCCGCGCTCGCGCTGCCGGAAACGCGCGTGACACATCCCGACGCCAAGCCGATCCGCTTTCTGCCGGAAATCCGCGCCCTAACCAGCGACCGCCGTTTTGCCGGCTATGTGCTCTGCGCCGCGCTCGGCACCGCGCCGTTCTTTCTCTTTCTCGGCGGCGGGCCGCATGTCGTGGTGAGCATCATGGGCCGGACATCCGCGGAATACGGTCTGTGGTTCGCCATCAACGCTCTTGGCTATCTCGCCGGAAATTTCGGCGCCTGGCGCTATTCCGCCTGGTACGGCGTCGACCGCATGATCTGGTGGGGGCTGCTGGTCTCGCTCACCGGCGTGGCGCTGTCGGTGGGATTGACCGGCTGGCTGCCGGAAGCCGGGCCGGCCACGCTTTTCCTGCCGCAGCTCATCATCTCGCTCGGCAATGGGCTACTGCTGCCTAATTCTTTCGCCGGGGCGGTCAGCGTGCGGCCGCAGGCGGCAGGCGCCGCCTCCGGGATTGCCGGCTTCGGACAGATGGCACTCGGCGCAGCGGCGGCGCAGTTCGCCACGACCGTTCTTGCCGGCGCGACCAGCGCTTTGCCGCTGGCGGTGACGATGGCGCTGATTCTCGCCGTTGCGACGGCGGCTTATCTCGTGCTGGTGCGGCCGCGCCTGCTAACCGGGCCCGACTGAACGCGCGCGAGCAACAACCGGCCCCGGTTTTGCCGCGGCCGGTTAGTTCCGAGGATCTGGCGGCGACTCGCCGGCACCTATTGACTTGCCCGTACCTGGGCGGGGCCGTTCGGGCGACCCGTAACCTGGCCGTGGATGCAGCTCAATTGGACGGGCCTTCTCCATGCGCTCCTTCGTCCAATAACCTGGATTGGAAGGCCCAGCGATATGCGGCGGTGATTGTCGCTCCAGCTTGGGCTCGGGCTGCACGTCTTGGGCTTGCATCCCGGAGCACCCAAGACAAGAAAGGAAGATCTGCCAAACGAGCTTCTTCGTCACGATGTTCCTCCGACGATGGGCTATGGGCGCCCGCGCCTCGCTTCTGGCTATATAAGTATCCTCCGTCAATAATTTAGTCGCCATCGCTCAGTCTTTTGTCAATGCATTCACATGCTCCGGCCCCGCTGACTGGAGGTCGCGAATCCGGCCCTCATCGTCCGAAGTGCAAAAAAAGAACCGGGGACTGAAGCCCCCGGCTCGTCAACTTATGTGGTCAGCACCGAGATCGGTCCGTCACGAACAGTTGCCCGCTTTCAGAGCGCACATCTGATTGAGAATATTGATGAACTCCTGGTTTCGGTGGGAGGCACCAATGTATTTCGGTTCGGTGGCAGTGGGTCCATAGGAGGCATTCGACAGCGACACGTTGAAGCCGAACCCGCCAGGAGCCGGATGGCCCACGCCGGCGACTCCGAAATTCTCCAGGATAGGACCGCCGCTCTGACCGCCGCGCGCGGCAGATCCGAACCTGAACGTGTTGTTTCCGCCGGACGAGTGAATACCGGCATCGGTTCGCTGCATCAGGTTACAGCTGTCGATGTTGCAGGGGTAGCCAAGCATCGTGACGTGATTTACGCCGAATGTGCTCGTCCTCCATCCGTTAAAGCCAGTGAAGAACGAGATCTTCCGCACAACGCCATTGAACACCCTGTCGTTCACTTCAATGATCGCAAGGTCCTGCGCATTGGGCACGCCGCCGTTGCCGTTCCTCCACGACAGAGCGATCTGCGCTGCCCGCCAAGTCCAGCTGCCGGTAGGACCGACGCCGTTCGCCAAGCCGGGAACAAAGAGGAAGTTGGTGAAGAATCGCTTGGGATTCATGTCAGCACCGTAGACGCAGTGCCCGGCAGTAAATAAGAGACGTTGGCGCCCAACCTCAGCGGAGCAAACGAAATTTCCAACGCCGGGCTTGGTGAAGAACAGCTTCCCTGCGGTTAAGGCCGGATAGGTTTGTGCGGCGGCAGTCGGGAACACTCGGTGTGTGGTGAAGTGAGCCCCGAAAGAACTCGTCTGCAGGGGAGCTACCCCGTCATCCTCGTCCGCGTTCGGTGTGTAGAATTTGACCGCCATCGATGCATCGACCTTGCCGACGGGACTCCCTCCCGGTGCTCCCTGCGGCGGGCCTGTTTCAGCCGCCGTTGCGGTCATGTCGCCCAGCGGCTCCCTCGAAATCGGAAGCTCCACCGGCTTTGCGTCCCTCATCCGCTGGGGTGTCCAGTAGGCACGCACCGCCTCTGCAGATTGAGTAGACAGCATGGCTGTCTGGGCATGAACCTGGCTGGCTCCGATCAAGAAAGAGCTACCCAGAATCCCGACCGCTGCCAAACACAAGCTTTTGGTCCTGGTAAAAGTCATTGAATCCCCCCTGTGGCCGCCGGGTCCATTCTCAGCAGGAGAATGGGTCTGCGGCCGGTGTTAACGGAATCCGAGGACGTCCAACTCAAATTTTGTGGGAGGCCCCCCTCCGCATCAGCAAGGCTATATCCCACAAGCAAACCAATCAAGCGGTCCGAGGCCCGCACAGGGCAGCATGGATCGAATCGTCGGAAGTTAGTAAATAGCGCAGTTGGCGGAGCGAAATGCTGGTGCATTTCGTTATTGGATATCTACGACATGCGCCGTATCTCCAGTTGACACAAGCACTTCCCCCACGTCGGCAAGATCAAAGCAACGAGACTGTAAAGCAACGCGCGATGGCGATTAAGATATTTTCGCGCGCTTATTTACTTACCAGCTTGAACCACTCATCTTCCGTCAGCACCTTGACCGCGTGCTTCTGCGCGTCTTTCAGCTTGGAGCCGGCGCCGGGACCGGCGACGAGATAATCGGTCTTCTTCGACACCGATCCGGAAACTTTTGCGCCCAACCGCTCGGCCATCGCCTTGGCCTCCTCGCGCGTCATCTTCTCCAGGGCGCCGGTGAAGACCAAGGTCTTGCCGGCGACAGGACTGTCGCGCTTTACCTGTTCCATCGGCGTGACCGTGATCTGCTCCAGCAGCCGCTCCACCGCCTCACGGTTTTTCTTCTCTTTGAAAAATTCGACGATGGCCTCGCCCACTACCTCGCCGATGCCGCCAATGGTGATGAGTTCCTGGAACGCTTCGCTGTCCTCGTCCTCGCCCGCCGCGATGACGCCGGTCTGGAAGGCTTCGATCGTTCCGTAATGCCGCGCCAGAAGGCGCGCATTGGTTTCGCCCACATGGCGGATACCGAGTGAGTAGATCAGTCGATTGAGCGGGATCGTGCGCCGCGCTTCGATGGCAGCGAACAGGTTGCGGGTGGAGGTTTCGCCGTAGCCTTCGCGCTCCGCCAGCTTCTTGGCTGCGCGCTTGTCGCGCGCTTCCAGGGTGAAGATATCGGCGGGCTCCATCACCAGACCTTCCGCATAGAAGGCCTGCACCTGCTTTTCGCCGAAGCCTTCGATGTCGAAGCCGTCGCGGCCAACGAAATGGCGCAGCCGCTCCACCGCCTGTGCCGGGCAGATCAGTCCGCCGGTGCAGCGGCGCACCGAATCCTCCCGCCCGCTGCGTGGATTGAGCTCGCGCACCGCGTGGCTGCCGCAGGCCGGACAGAGCGTCGGAAACAGGTAAGGCTTGGCCCCCTTCGGCCGCTTTTCGAGCAGCACATCGACGATCTGCGGAATCACGTCGCCTGCGCGCTGCACGATCACACTGTCGCCGATGCGGATGTCCACGCCGCCCCGGATCGGCTCGCCGTCGTTTCCGATGCCTTTGATGTAATCCTCGTTGTGCAGCGAGGCGTTCTGCACCACTACGCCACCGACCGTCACCGGCTCGAGCTTCGCCACCGGCGTGAGCGCGCCGGTGCGACCGACCTGAATCTCGATCCCGTTGATCACCGTGATGGCCTGCTCGGCTGCGAATTTATGCGCGACCGCCCAGCGCGGGCTGCGCGAGACGAAGCCGAGCCGCTCCTGCCAATCCAACCGATCGACTTTGTAGACCACGCCGTCGATGTCGTAATCGAGCTTGGCGCGCTCGGTTTCGATGGCGCGGTGGAAGGCGAGCATCTCTTCCACCGACGACACCATCTTCCACAGCGGGTTGGTGTCGAAGCCGGCTTGGTGAAACCATTTCAGCATGCCGGACTGGGTGTCGGCCGGCCGTTCGCTTACTTCGCCCCAGGAATAGGCAAAAAAGCCGAGTGGACGCGCGGCGGTGATCGACGGATCCTTCTGCCGCAGCGAGCCGGCGGCGGAGTTGCGCGCATTGGCGAAAATTTGTCCGCCCGCCTCCGCCTGCCGCTTGTTGAGCGCGAGGAAATCCGCCTTGGTCATGTAGACCTCGCCGCGTATTTCGCACACCGCGGGCAGGTTCCTGCCCTTGAGCTTGTGCGGGATCGCCTTCACCGTCTTCACATTGGCGGTCACATCTTCGCCCTCGGTGCCGTCGCCGCGCGTGGCGCCGCGCACAAGGTCGCCGTTCTGGTAACGCAGCGAGAGCGAAAGCCCGTCGATCTTCGGCTCGGCGGTGAAAATGATCTTCTCTTTCTGATCGATCCGCAGGAAGCGGCGGATGCGGTCGACGAAGTCGGTGACGTCCTGCTGCTCGAAGGCATTGTCGAGCGAGAGCATCGGCACGCTGTGGCGCACTTTGGCAAAGCCGCGCGCGGGCGCCGCGCCGACGCGCACGCTAAGGCTTTCCGGCGTGCGTAGATTTGGAAAGCGCGCCTCGATCGCCTGGTAACGTTGGCGCAACTTGTCATACGCAGCGTCGGACACCGTCGGTGCATCGTTCTGGTAATAGCGCTTGTCATGCGCCGCGATCTCCGCCGCCAGCCGCGCATGCTCAGCTTTGGCCTGCTTTTCGGTCAGGGCGTCGATGGGGATTCTGCTGGTATCGCGCGAGGGCATAGCTTTTCGTTTTCGTCATACCCGGGCTTGTCCCGGCCGTCGCAATCAGGAATGCACTGCCGTGCCTACCTAAGCGAGATGCCCGGCACAAGGCCGGGGCCGGGCATGACGAGGTGGCGCTACCCCACTGCCGCCTTGATCAGCCGCTCGGCGGCGGCGCGAGCTTCGCTGGTGATCTCAGCGCCCGCCAGCATGCGGGCGATTTCCTCGCGGCGATGATCGGCGTCCACCGCGGTAACGCGGGTGGCGACGCGCTTGCCTTTTTCGAGCGCGTCCTTGCTGATGACGAAGTGCCGCCCGGCACGCGCGGCCACCTGCGGCGCATGGGTGACGGTAACCACCTGTACGCGGCCCGCCAGCCGCGCCAGCCGCACGCCGATCGCGTCAGCCACCGCGCCACCGACGCCGGTGTCTATCTCATCAAATACAAGCGTCGGCGCCGAGCCACGATCCGCCAGCACCACCTTCAATGCCAGCAGGAAGCGCGCAAGCTCCCCCCCGGAGGCCACTTTCATCAGCGGACCGGGTTTGGTGCCGGGATTGGTGCGCACCCAGAATTCGACGCGGTCGATGCCGTGCGGACCGGCGCTGGTGGCGTCGCTGGTCAGCTGCGTGGAAAATTGCGCGCGCTCGAGCTTCAGCGGCTTGAGCTCCTTGTTCACTGCCTTGTCGAGCGCATCTGCGGCCTTGCGCCGGGCAGTCGACAGTGCCTTGGCGGCCGCGCCATAGCGTTGCTCGGCGGCAAGTGCAGCGCCTTCCAGCTGCTTCAGCCGTTCCGCGCCGGCGTCGATCAGCGCCAGATCCGCCAGGAATCTTTCCGCCAGCGCGGCGAGACCATCGACCGGCACATTGTATTTGCGCGCCGCCGCCCGCAGCGCGAAAAGCCGCTCCTCGATCCGCTCCAGCTCGCCCGGATCGTGGTCGGCCATGCGCAACGCCTGTTCCAGATACAGCCGCGCCTCTTCCAGCGAAGTGATCGCGCTGTCGACCGCCTTCACTACCGGTTCGACCAAGCCGGGGGCCTGCGCATTGCGGCGCTCCAGCCGGCGAATGGCGGCGGCGAGCGCGGGCGTCGGTGACCCATTGCCGGCGACGGTGTCGTGCACGGCGCGCAAATCCTCGGCGACCTTTTCCGCACCCATCATGGCGGCGCGGCGCTCGGCCAGAGTAATCTCCTCGCCTTCCTGCGGGGCGAGCTTCTGCAATTCGTCGGTGGCATGGCGCAGCCAATCAGCCTCGCGCAGCGCACGCTCCACCTCCGCGCGATGAGCGGCGACAGCTTCCTGCGCATGCCGCCGGTCGTCCCACAAAGCCTCGATGCCGGCCGCCTCGCTTTCCAGCCCGCCGAAAGCGTCGAGCAGCCGGCGATGCGTCGCCATGTCCACCAACGCGCGATCATCGTGCTGACCATGGATCTCCACCAGCAACGCGCCCAGGCTTTTCAGCACCTGCACGCTCACCGGCTGGTCGTTGACGAAGGCGCGGGTGCGTCCGTCGCTAAGCTGCGCGCGGCGCAGGATCAGCGTGTCCTCGGCGGGGATGTCATTGGCGGCGAGCAGCGCACGCGCCGGATGGTTAGGCGCAACATCGAAGGCAGCCGTGACGTGGCCCTGCTCTGCGCCCTGCCGCACCAGCCCGGCATCGCCACGCGCGCCGAGCGCAAGCGCAAAGGCGTCGAGCAGGATCGACTTGCCGGCGCCAGTCTCGCCGGTCAGCACCGAGAGCCCGGAGGCAAAGTCGATGTCCAGTCGGTCGATGAGAACGATGTCGCGTATCGATAGCCGGGAAAGCATGCCACCCTCGTCATGCCCGGCTGTGCCGGGGCATCCCCCTTCTTGCAGATTCGCCATTATAAAAGACGTAGAGGCAACGGAAATCGAGTTTGCTCGCTGTCCGCAGTTTTTGAATCCACAAGTCGGTTAGACCCGATTTGTGATGACAAACCGGCGATAACAATGTGCGTATCTGATGTGCTCAGCTTGTGGCTGGTTAGGCTTACCCCAGCCCGATCTTCTTAAAGGCGCGGCTGATCCAGGAGCCCTGGCTTTCGCTCGGCTCGAGACCGCCGCCCTTCACCAGGGCATAGGCGTCCTTGTACCAGGGGCTTTCAGGGAAGTTGTGACCCAGCACGGCGGCGGCGGTCTGCGCTTCCTGGGTGATGCCGAGCGACATATAGGCCTCGGTGAGCCGCATCAGCGCTTCTTCGACATGGCGCGTGGTCTGGTATTGCGTCACCACAACCTTAAAGCGGTTGATCGCGCCGGTATAATTGCGTTTGTTCATGTAATAACGGCCGACTTCCATCTCGCGCCCGGCGAGCTGGTCGCGCGCGACTTCGATCTTCTTGCGCGCGCTGGCGGCGTATTCGGTATTGGGGAATTTGCGGGAGACTTCTTCCAACTCGGCCAGCGCCTTTTCGGTGATCGCCTGGTCGCGCTGCACGGTGGGTATGCGGTCGAAATTGGCGGAGCCGATCAGGAACTGCGCATAGGCGGCATCGGGCGTGCCGGGATGTAGCGCGATGTAGCGCTTCGCCGCAGCGACGGTCTCGTCGTATTCTCTCGCCTGATAGGAACTATAGGCGGACATCAGCAGCGACTTGCGCGCCCATTCCGAATAGGGATGCTGGCGATCGACTTCCTCGAAGCGCTTGATGGCTTCCTTGTAGTCGCGCTTCTCATTCACGAGGAAGACGCCCTCGTTATAGAGTTTTTCGGCCGGCTCATCGGCCACCAGATCCTTCTTGGCCCAAGGATTCAGCGAACTGAGGCTGAATTGGTCGAGACCGAGGCTGCTGCAGGCGCCGAGCGGCGCGACCAGCAGCGCAATCGCCAGCAGGCGGGCAAGCCCCTGCCGCGGAACGCTCATAGAGCTGGATCCAAGGAAAAACATACCGCCGCTAGAATCCCCGTTCCCCCGCCGAGCTTCGGCGTAAAGGCCTGGCGCACAGCCAGGCGCGCACAAGTAATTTTGCACCCTCAATACCTTATTGAGCGCATCCCGCTAAGCGATTTATGCGCTCATTCGGCCCGGAATGTGGCGAAAGGTTTAAGGCCGCTCCCAGAGCAGGCGCTAGGACCGGTCCGGCCCATAAGCCGCCGCCGCCAGGCCGCCCGTCACCTCGGCATAGCCCCGCACCACGCGCCGCACCGGCTGTTCGCTGCCGTCGACGATGGTCCAGGCGTCAGGATCGGCCATCAGCGCCGAGAGCACCGCATGGTTGAGCTTATGGCCACCGCGGACGGTGCGATAGACACCCAGCAGCGGAGCACCGGCCAGCGCGAGATCGCCGATGGCGTCGAGCGCCTTGTGGCGGACGAACTCGTCGGGGAAACGCAAACCGTCCGGGTTCAGCACCCGGCTCTCGGTGACCACGAGAGTATTTTCGAAGGAAGCGCCAAGCGCGAAACCCGCGCTCCAGAGCTTGGCGACATCGCGCATGAAACCGAAAGTGCGCGCGCGAGAAAGCTCGCGGCGGAAAGCCTGCGGTTCCATGTCGAGCGCTAGCGATTGCCGGCCGATTAGCGGATGCTCGAAATCGATTTCGGCCTCCAGGCGGAAACCCTTGGCGTAAGGCCGCAGCTCGCCATAGGAGCCGTCTTCCTGGGTGACACGGACTGGCTTGAGAACCTGCAGATAACGCCGGGCCGCCGATTGCGTCACGATGCCGACTTGGTCGATTGCGGCTACGAAGGGCGCCGCGCTCCCATCGCCGATCGGCGCCTCCGGACCGTCTACTTCGACGATGACATTGTCGATCCCCAGACCGCGAACGGCGGCGAGCACATGTTCAGACGTGCAAACCAGTGGACCGGAGGCGTCACCCAGCACGGTCTGGAATTCGGTGGCGGTGACGGCGTGCACATCGGCTCGGACTTCACGCTCGTAACGGCCCTGCACGCCGGAGCGCACGAAGATGATGCCGGAATTCGGATCGGCGGGATGTAACGTGAGCGTGACTGGAAGACCGGAATGAACGCCAATGCCGCTTATTGCGACTTGATCACAAAGAGTGGTCTGCCTACTACCGGCCTTCATTCTTCTTTCCCACGCTCGGCCCGCGCCTTGGGCCTGCCCCCACCCGTGGCCATGATCCGGCCATCGAAGGAAGAACGAATTGTTTTGTTTGGTCCCCTTCGTCCCCCGGGACGAAAAGCCTATGTAGCTGAGCCACCTTAGTCATGACGGAAGGTCAGGCAACTCACGCTTGGTTACCGATTGTTACCTTCATCCTGCCCCAATCCTGCCTATTCTGCGGCAAGCGTTAACCAACCTGGCTTCGCCCAGAGCAGGCCCCCAGTCGCCTGAAGCGTATCGCCCGCTGATTAAAAATGCCTGAAGTTTCAGCGAGTTGAGATTTTGTGCGACATTGCCCTGCCCGGCAGGCAACCCGGGCCGCCAGCGAGAGGCTGACGGCCCGCTTCGTTAACATTCGCCGCTCAATTCACCTGTCGGCGGAGGAATGCCGGAATGTCGAGTTGATCCTCCTCCGAGGAATTATGTGCCGCGACCTGCCGCCCGAGCGGATCCAGCCCCTGCGGCGTTCCCTTTTTTGCATATTCGGAGACCGGATCCTGCGCGCGTGAAGCCGGGCGAGCCGGCAGGGCGCCGAAGGACGGCTGCTGCCGTGCCAGCGGCCGCGCTTCGGCCGGCGGCTGGGCACTTTCTTCCTTCCGACCGAGACCCACTGCGGCGAGGCGCTGCATGAGGGTCATGCGGCGCTTCTCTGGATGATCGGTATCGGAAACGACGCCGCGCTTGGCGCGCAGCTGGTTTTGCGCCGGCATCGGCAATTCCTCGATGCGCGGCATGCGCGGGGTGCGCACGGCAGCGCGATCCGGCTGCGGCGGGATGAAGGCGCGCTGTGCCGCCGGATCGTGATGCCCGACCTCGCGGATCGGTTCTGGGAAGAGCGACGGCTTCGGTGGGATCGGCCGGATCATCACGTCCTCGACCGCGGTCTGCGGCATCACCGCCTCCGCTACCGCAGCCTTGGCCGCTGATTCGATCGTATCGGTGAAGGCCTGCGTCATCGCCTGACGAGCAGGCGCCGCTTGAGGGGCACGAGCGGTCGGAGCATTGGTGCGCTCGACCCGGTCGGCAAGCCGTGGGGTATCGGCGCGCAGCTGTTTGGTGAGTTCCTGGATGCGATTGTCGGTAGAGCCTGCCTGCACGCGAGCCTTGTCTATGCCGGTGGCGACGACCGAAACGCGGATGAGGCCTTCCAGGGTTTCGTCGAAAGTGGCGCCGACGATGATATTGGCGTCCTGGTCGACTTCCTCGCGGATGCGGGTTGCGGCTTCATCGACTTCATAAAGGGTGAGGTCCTTGCCGCCGGTGATCGACACCAACAGGCCGCGGGCGCCCTTCATGCAGGAATCATCGATCAGCGGATTGGAGATCGCCGCTTCCGCAGCCGTCAGCGCGCGCTTCTCGCCGGAAGCCTCGCCGGTGCCCATCATGGCCTTGCCCATCTCTCTCATCACCGCGCGGACGTCGGCGAAGTCGAGGTTGATGAGCCCTTCCTTGACCATCAGGTCGGTGATGCAGGCGACGCCCGAATAGAGCACCTGGTCGGCCATCGCGAAGGCGTCGGCGAAGGTGGTCTTTTCATTCGCCACCCGGAACAGATTCTGGTTCGGGATGATCAGCAGCGTATCGACGACCTGGTGCAGTTCCTCGATGCCCTGCTCGGCAAAGCGCATGCGCCGCTGGCCCTCGAACTGGAACGGCTTGGTGACCACGCCGACAGTGAGAATGCCGAGCTCCTTCGCCACGCGCGAGATCACCGGCGATGCGCCGGTGCCGGTGCCGCCGCCCATGCCGGCGGTGACGAACACCATATGCGCGCCGCTTAGGTGATCGCGGATCTCATCAATGACTTCTTCAGCTGCCGCGCGCCCGACGTCAGGCTGCGATCCGGCGCCGAGACCTTCGGTGACCTGCACACCCATCTGCACGATGCGCTCGGCCTTCGACATTGTCAGCGCCTGGGCGTCGGTATTGGCGACGACGAAGTCGACACCCGACAATCCCGCAGTGATCATGTTGTTGACGGCATTGCCGCCGGCGCCGCCCACGCCAAACACCGTGATGCGGGGCTTCAGTTCCCGAATGTCTGGGACCTTGAGATTGATCGTCATGGGTGCCTCTTCCATACGCGGGCTTGCAAGCGCCGCAGATTGCCGTCGGTCCGCCACCGGCGGCTGTGTGAAACTTTCTTGTTGGCCATCAGAAACTTTCGCGTAGCCATTGGCCGACCTTGTTCATGTAGCCACCTGTACCTGTCATGAGCTGCCGCGTTCGCCGCGGTTCGAAATGTTCGAGATGCGCCGCCTGCGGGTAAACCAGAAGGCCGGCCGCGACGGCGAAAGCGGGCCCCTTGGCTTCGTCGGGAAGGCAGGCGATGCCGAGCGGCCGCCCGATCCGCACCTGCCGTCCTAGTATGCGAGCTGCGAGTTCGGGCAGGCCGTTGAGCTGGCTGGCGCCACCGGTGAGCACTACGCGGGCGCGTGGCTCGGACGCAAACGGCGAAGCTGCGAGCCGGTCCCGCATCATTTCCAGAATTTCTTCCACCCGCGGCTTGATGATGCCGACGAGGCTAGCTTTCGAAACGAATTGCGGTGCCTCGCGCTCATCGTCGCTGACCGGCGGCACCGTGATCATGTCGCGCTCATCCGATCCACCGGTGAGCACACTGCCATAAAATGTTTTGATTCGCTCCGCGTCGGCGACGCGGGTGTTAAGGCCGCGCGCAATATCCATAGTGACGTGATGGCCGCCGACCGCGAAACCGCTTGCATAGACGCAGTGGCCGCCGGAGAAGACCGCGAGCGTGGTGGTGCCCGCGCCCAGATCGATCACAGCCGAGCCGAGATCGGCCTCATCATCCGCTAATACCGCAAGCCCGGACACATAAGGGCTCGCCACCATCGCTTCGACGTTGAGATGACAGCGCTCGATCGCCAGCATCAGGTTGCGGGCGGCGGCGATGTCGGCGGTCATCACATGCATGTCGACGCCGAAGTTGCGCGCCAGCATGTCGCGCGGGTCGCGCACGCCGGTCACGCCGTCGAGTGAATAGCTGATCGGAAGCGAATGGAGGAGCGCGCGGCCGTCGCGTACCGAGTGGCGGCTGCCGGCGGCAAGCACGCGGGCGATATCACCGTCCGATACGGTTGGCCCGCCAACGTCCACCGAGGCGGCGAAGAGCTCGCTGCCGATGCGGCCGGCGGAAACCGAAACAATGACGGACTCGAACTGCACCCCGGCCATCCGTTCCGCGAGATCGACGGCATGGCTGATGGCGTTTTCGGTTTCGGCGAGATCGACCACCGCGCCGGCTTTCATGCCGCGCGCGACCGTATGCGAGATGCCCTTGATCTCGACGGCATGACTACGGCGGCGCAGCACTTCCTGCGGCGGCTGCGGCGTCAGCTTCGCGACGAGGCAGGCGATCTTGCTGGTGCCGACGTCAAGCGCAGCCACCACAGCGCTGCGCTTGGCGGGGACCGGCTTCATCTTCGGGGTTACGCCGTAATGCAGGGAGTTCATACGGCACCTCCCTTGCGTTTGGTCTTCGGCTTCAGCACGTCCTCGCGTGCCTGCGCGGCCTCGTCGGAGAGCCGCACCGTCACCCGGTCGGGCAGGCGCAGGTCGATCGCCGTAATGTCGCTCGACAGCAATTTCTTTTCGCGGTCAAGATCGACCAGCGTGGCGAGTGCGCTATCGACATCGGTTTCCGGCAGGCGGATATCGAGGCCGTTCTTCAGGCGAAGATTCCAGCGCCGCTGCGCCACCATCACAGCGGCGGCGACTGATGAGCTGATTGCCGGATGGCGGCCGATGCGTGCCAGAATATCCCTCGCGCGGTCGCGCGCACCGGGCCCCACTACCAGCGGCAGACCGGTGAAGCGGCGCGCGACATAGGGTTCCAGCACCGTGCCGTCCTCGGCGATCACCGAGAGCTGGCCGTTTTCTTGCCAGAGCGCAAAAGCCTGCCTCTCGGTGATGCCGATCTGCAGCCGGTCGGGATAAAGCTTCAGCACGGTCGCTTCGGAGATCCAGGGATGGGCTTTTAACTTGCGGCGGGCGGAGTCGGCATCAAGGAAAAGAAGCGAAGTGCGGCCGGTGATGCCGGCGGCGGTCAGCACGTCCTCCCGGCTTACCTGCTTCTCGCCGGTGAGCGCGATCGAGGCGATATTAAAACCCGCGGCATTGGCGGCCGCATCGCGCAAAGCCGCGATCTGCTCGTTGATGGCGGATACGTGCCCGCCTGCCACCGAGCCGTAGACCAGACTTCCGACGATCAGAAGCGCGCTAGCAGCAGCGCCCGCGCCGCGCGGCAGGTGGAAATCCGCCAATGGCTGCAACGCACGATGCAATAGCCGGCCGATCGGAGCAGTGGTGAATTGCGCAGTGAATTCGGCAACGCGGCGCAGACGGTGGCGGCGCTCGCGGCCGGCACGCATGTGCCCCCGCCCTTCCGCCCCCGCGGACCCGTTTCGGCCCGTTTGCCTCGCCCGCTTCAGCGGTTCAGCGAGGCGTCCTCCAGCATCCATCGCACCAGCTCTTCGAACGTTATGCCCGCATGGGCAGCAGGTTCAGGCACGAGGGACGTTTCCGTCATGCCCGGTTGCGTATTCACCTCGAGACAGAACAATCCACCCGTTCCCTCGACGCGATCGTCGTAGCGAAAGTCAGTCCGGCTGACCCCACGGCAGCCGAGCGCGGCATGCGCCAAGGCTGCTAGTCTTCGGACCTCTTGGTAAACAAAAGGTAAAATGCTTGCGGGCAATTCGTGTTTAGATCCGCCGGCGGCATATTTCGCTTC
>JAXDOO010000379.1:0-13377 GCA_034668865.1 Alphaproteobacteria bacterium | reverse complement strand
GCGGAATATATCGACTACGTGCTCACCCGGGTCAACGCGGTCGGCGCGCTTTATCTTGCCCTAGTCTGTTAGATCCCGGAAATCCTGATCTCCTACGCCGCCGTGCCGTAAAACTTCGGCGGCACTTCGCTCCTGATCGTGGTGAGCGTGACCATGGACACCGTGGCGCAGGTCCAGGGCTATCTGTTAGCGCATCAATACGAAGGTCTGATCAAACGATCCAAGCTGCGGGGTCGTCGTAGATGAGGTTGATCCTGCTCGGACCCCCGGGGGCGGGGAAGGGCACGCAGGCGCAACGTCTCGTGAACAAGCACAAGATTGTGCAGCTCTCGACCGGCGACATGCTTCGGGCCGCAGCAAAGGCCGGAACTCCCATCGGACTCCATGCAAAAGACATCATGGATCGCGGCGGACTGGTGCCGGACGAGGTGGTCGTCGGCATCGTGGCTGATCGCATCGAGGAACCGGATGCGAAGAAGGGTTTCATCCTCGACGGATTTCCCCGCACCGTGCCGCAGGCCGAAGCGCTCGACCGCATGCTTGAGGAAAAGGGCCTGGCGCTCGACGCCGTGATCGAGCTCAAGGTCGACGACATCATGCTGCTGGACCGCATCGAGAAACGGGTTCATGAAACGCTCGCCCGCGGCGAACCGGTCCGGGCTGACGACAATCCCGAAACGCTAAAAAAGCGTCTCAACGCCTATTACGCGCAGACCGCCCCCCTGACGGCCTATTATGCGCAGAGGGGCAGGCTTTCGAGCCTCGACGGCATGGCCTCAATTGAGCAGGTGGCGCGGGCGATCGACGAGGTTTTGGAGGCCAAGACCGTAAACAAGGCCCCCCGCAAGATGCCCTCGAAGGCTTCCTCGCCGGTCAAGTCGCTCCGGGCTAAGGCCCGGCCCAAGGCGAAGACCGCCCTCAAGCCCGAACAGGCAAAAAAGGCAGTAAAATCAGTGGCGGCCAAGCGCAAAAAGGCTGTCGGGCGCCCCGCCCCAAAAACGCGCTCCGGGCGTGGATAAAAGGCAAACAGAATCGTGAGCGGAGTTGACGAAACGCTTTGGAATCCTTTAATAAAGGCCATCAGTCGGAGAACTGCAGAACGATGCCGGGCCCCTGAGGCAGGGGAAGGGCGTCGTCTTAACGTTTGCGTTCCTCTCATATGGGCTGACGGACAAACGGCGTGGCTTTTGGCCAGCTAACAGGAGTGCTGCGGTGGCTCGTATTGCCGGTGTGAATATTCCGACCAACAAGCGCGTCGTGATTGCGCTGCAATACATTCACGGTATCGGCCAGAGGTCCGCCAAGGACATCATGGCCAAGGTCGGCATTCCGGAAGAGCGCCGGGTGTCGCAGCTTACTGACCAGGAAGTGCTGCAGATGCGGGAAGTGATCGACCGCGACTTTGTCGTGGAAGGCGATCTTCGTCGCGAGGTCTCGATGAACATCAAGCGGCTGATGGATCTCGGCTGCTATCGCGGGCTGCGTCATCGTCGTGGATTACCGGTCCGCGGCCAGCGCACTCACACCAACGCTCGCACACGGAAGGGTCCGGCCAAGGCGATTGCGGGCAAGAAGAAATAATTCTCGCGACGGCCGCTAACTGGCCGGCCTGAGCAGGAGAGAGCGACGGCGCCGGCTCCCGGTGCCGATCCGTGAAAGGATTGATGATGGGTAAGGAAGCCCGCGTCCGTAAACGTGAACGCAAGAATATCGCTTCGGGCGTCGCGCATGTCAGCGCAACGTTCAATAATACGATGATTACGATTACCGACGCGCAGGGCAATGCGATTGCTTGGTCGTCGGCGGGCACTATGGGCTTCAAGGGCTCGCGCAAGTCCACGCCTTACGCGGCGCAGGTTGCCGCCGAGGACGCCGCCAAGAAGGCCATGGAGCACGGCATGCGCACGCTCGAGGTCGAAGTTGCGGGCCCCGGTTCGGGTCGGGAATCGGCGTTGCGGGCGTTGCAATCGGCTGGCTTCACGATCACCTCGATCCGGGACGTGACGCCGATACCGCATAACGGCTGCCGGCCGCGCAAGCGCCGGCGTGTGTGATTGAATATCCGGCGGACGCTAGACGTCCGCCGTCGCCGAAATTCTACCGGCGGGGTGGGATGCGCGGACCGAACCGCGCGCCATATGATAACGGGTGATGATGTGATTCAGAAAAACTGGCAGGAACTGATCCGACCCAACAAGCTGCAAGTCGCCGCCGGCCCCGATGCCAAGCGCGTCGCGACGCTGGTGGCCGAGCCGCTCGAGCGCGGCTTCGGCGTGACGCTGGGCAACGCGCTGCGCCGCGTTCTGCTGTCGTCGCTGCAAGGCGCGGCGGTGCAGTCGGTGCATATCGATGGCGTGTTGCACGAATTCTCCTCGATCGCGGGCGTGCGCGAGGATGTCACTGATATCGTGCTCAATATCAAGGACATCTCCATCAAGATGCAGGGCGATGGCCCCAAGCGCATGGTGGTGAAGAAGCAGGGACCGGGCGTCGTCACCGCGGGCGACATCCAGACCGTCGGCGATGTCGTGATCCTCAACCCGGAACTCGTGCTCTGCCATCTCGACGAAGGCGCCGAGATCCGCATGGAGTTCACGGTCAATACCGGCAAGGGCTATGTCGCCGCCGACCGCAACCGTCCGGAGGATGCTCCGATCGGCCTTATCCCTGTCGACAGCCTCTATTCGCCGGTGCGCAAGGTTTCCTACAAGGTCGAGAATACCCGCGAGGGCCAGATCCTCGATTATGACAAGCTGACGCTACAGATCGAGACCAACGGCGCGATCTCGCCGGACGATTCATTGGCCTATGCCGCGCGCATCTTGCAGGACCAGCTCAATGTCTTCGTCAACTTCGAAGAGCCGCGCAAGGAAGCCGCTGCGGAAACCATCCCCGATCTGGCTTTCAATCCGGCCTTCCTCAAGAAAGTGGACGAGCTCGAGCTCTCGGTGCGCTCTGCTAATTGCCTGAAGAACGACAACATCGTTTATATCGGCGATCTGGTGCAGAAGACCGAAGCGGAGATGCTTCGCACGCCGAACTTCGGGCGCAAGTCGCTCAACGAGATCAAGGAAGTGCTGGCCCAGATGGGCCTGCATCTCGGCATGGAAGTGCCGGGCTGGCCGCCGGAGAATATCGACGAATTGGCCAAGCGCTTCGAGGACCATTACTAGGCTCCTGTCATTCCGAGGCGCGCCGTAGGCGCTAACTCGGAATCCAGAGGCGAATGAGGATGTAGTTGGATTCCAGATCGCCGCTCCGCGGCGTCGGGAATGACGAGGGAAGGCTACTGCGATGCGTCACGGCAAGGTTCACCGCAAGTTCAACCGCACGGCAGAGCATCGCCGCGCCATGTTCGGCAATATGGTGGCCGCGCTGATCAAGCACGAGCAGATCGTCACCACACTGCCTAAGGCCAAGGATTTGCGTCCGATCGTGGAGAAGCTGGTAACGCTCGGCAAGCGGGGCGGTCTGCATGCACGCCGCCAGGCGGTCGCGGAAATCCGCGACGTCGCGATGGTCAAGAAGCTCTTCGAGGTGATCGGCCCGCGCTACAAGGATCGTAACGGCGGCTATACGCGCGTCGTGAAGGCCGGCTTCCGCTATGGCGATAATGCCGCCCGCGCCGTAATCGAGTTCGTCGATCGCGATGTCGATGCCAAGGGCCTTGATTCTGGTCCGGTGCAAGAAAAGGCAAGCGAAGAAGCTATCGCCGCGGCGTGATGCTGGCCACCGGCCGAAAGTTTCAAAAGGCGGCGCTCAGCGTCGCCTTTTTTCTCTTCGCTCTCATTCTAATCCCGTCTGGACCGCAGGCTGCTCCTGCGCAGGACTTGGCGCTGATCGCAGCCGCCGAACGCGGCGACAGCGCTGCTGTTCAAAAACTGTTGCGCGAAGGCGCCGGCATCGATGCTCGCGACGCGCGGGGCCGCACCGCGCTGCTCGCCGCCACCCAAGCCGACCGGGTCGAGACCGCGCGGCTTCTCATTGTCGCCGGGGCCGACGTCAATGCCACAGACGCCATCGGGGATAGCCCGTTCCTTTATGCCGGCGCGGAAGGGAGAAACAAGATTCTGAAAATGACGCTCGCCGCCGGCGCCGCTCTCAAGAGCACCAACCGTTATGGTGGTACCGCTCTGATCCCGGCCGCGCATCACGGCCATGTGGAGACGGTCAAGATCCTGCTCGCCACCGCGATCGATAAGGATCACGTCAATAAACTGGGTTGGACTGCACTGCTGGAGGCGGTGATTTTGGGTGACGGCGGCCCCGCGCATACCGAGATCGTGCGGTTGCTGATAGCCGCGGGCGCCAATGTTAATCTTGCCGATCGCGACGGCGTGAGGCCGCTCGCGCATGCTCGCCGGCGCGGTTTCGCAGCCATCGGGCGCATCCTGGAAACCGCTGGCGCGCGGTGACCTGCGAAGCAAGGGCGCGCCTTTTATTGCCGTGGCAGGCAGCCTATATCTTTGCGGCGACAGGGGATTCCCGTATGCGCTTAGCCCGATTTCTCGCCCTGATGCTGCCGGCGTTTTTGCTGGCGGCCTGGCCTGTGGCCGCGCAAGAGCGGCGCGTGCCGACCTCGCCGGCCGAGGTGAAGCTGTCCTATGCCCCAGTGGTGCAGAAGGCGGCCCCGGCGGTGGTCAATGTCTACGCCGCCAAGCTGGTTGAGAACCGCAACCCGTTTTTCGACGACCCTTTCTTCCGCCGCTTTTTCGGGGGCGAAGGCGGGCTGCCGCGCGAGCGTCGGCAAAGCTCGCTCGGCTCCGGCGTCATCGTCGATCCCAGCGGTTTGGTTGTGACTAACAACCACGTGATCGAGGGCGCCGACGAGGTGAAGGTGGCGCTCGCCGACAAGCGTGAGTTCGAGGCGGAGATCGTGCTCAAGGATTCGCGCACTGATCTTGCCGTGCTGCGTATTAAAGATTCGCACGAGCGCTTTCCGGTCATCGAGCTTGGAGATTCTGACGGCCTGCAGGTGGGCGACCTAGTGCTGGCAATCGGCAATCCTTTTGCCGTCGGCCAGACCGTGACCCACGGTATTGTCTCGGCGGTGGCACGCACGCAGGTCGGCATCACCGATTATCAATTCTTCATCCAGACCGATGCCGCGATCAATCCGGGCAATTCCGGCGGCGCCTTGGTCGATCTCAACGGTCGGCTGGTGGGCGTCAATACCGCAATCTTCTCGCGTTCGGGCGGCTCGCAAGGCATCGGATTCGCCATCCCGGTGAATATGGTGCGGGTGGTGGTCGCCTCCGCGATCGGCGGCGGCAGCAGCGTGAAGCGGCCGTGGCTAGGCGCCAAGCTGCAGGTGGTGACCTCGGACATCGCCGAAAGCCTCGCGCTCAAGCGTCCGGCAGGTGCGCTCGTGGCTTCCGTCATCGCGAACAGCCCGGCGGCCAAAGCCGGCCTGCGCACCGGCGATCTGATTGTCAGGATCGACGAGCAGCCGGTCGATGATCCCAACACCTTCGACTATCGTTTCGCGACCAAGCCGCTGGGCGGCCAGGCGCAGCTGAGGGTGGTGCGCGGCGGCAAGGAAGTGCCGGTGGCGATCGCCTTGCAGACCCCGCCGGATACGCCGCGCGATGAGCTTGTTATCACCGCGACTTCCCCCTTCATGGGCGCCAAGGTCAGCAACCTGTCGCCCGCGCTGGCGGAAGAACTGCGTGTCGACGCCGGCCTGCAGGGCGTCATCATCCTGGATGTGGCGGTTGGATCGCCCGCGCAGCGGCTCGGCTTCCAGCGCGGCGATCTGATCAATGCGGTGAATGGCGAGAAGATCGGCAAGACGCGCGACCTTGACCGTGTCTCCAGTCAATCAGCGCGCGTGTGGCGCATCACGCTCACGCGCGACGGCCGCCAGCGTTCCGTCACTCTGGGCGGATGAGAGTTTGTATGAATGTGTCCCGCGTCCGGGACACGGAGGTTGAATATGGTTGCCCGCCGGAAATCCGCAGGACCGACGCTGTTCTCCGCCGCGGGGCTGGAGCAGGACGCCCCGCGTCCGCTGGCCGACAAGCTCCGCCCGGGCAAGCTGTCGGAAGTGGTCGGTCAGGATCATCTGCTTGGAACCGACGGCGCGCTCACCCGCATGCTGGAGACGCGCTCCCTCGGCTCGCTTGTGTTCTGGGGGCCGCCGGGCACCGGCAAGACCACGGTGGCGCGCTTGCTGGCGCAGGCAACCGACCTGCATTTCGAGCAGATTTCCGCGATCTTCACCGGCGTCGCTGACCTGAAGAAGGTCTTCGAGGAGGCGCGCGCACGGCGTGAGACCGGGCAGGGAACGCTGCTCTTTGTTGACGAGATCCACCGCTTCAACCGCGCGCAGCAGGATTCTTTTTTGCCGGTAATGGAAGACGGCACCATTGTCCTGGTCGGCGCCACCACGGAAAATCCTTCCTTCGAGCTCAACGCACCGCTGCTCTCACGCGCGCGCGTACTTGTATTCAAACCTCTCGATGCCGAGGCGATCGAGAAGCTCTATGCCCGTGCCGAGGAGATCGAGGGCAGGAAGCTGCCGGTCGACGAAGATGCCCGCGCCGCGCTTATTCGCATGGCGGATGGCGATGGCCGCGCCGCGTTGACGCTGGCGGAAGAGGTCTGGCGCGCCGCGCGCGCCGATGAGGTGTTTGACGCCGCCGCCTTGCAGGAGGTCGTGCAGCGGCGCGCCCCGATCTACGACAAATCGCAGGACGGGCATTACAACCTGATCTCGGCGCTGCATAAGTCGGTGCGCGGCTCCGACCCTGACGCCGCCTTGTATTATTTCTGCCGCATGGTCGATGCCGGTGAGGATCCGCTCTATCTCGCGCGCCGCATTGTGCGCATGGCGGTGGAGGATATCGGCCTTGCCGATCCACAGGCGCTGGTGATCGCCAATGCCGCGAAGGAGGCTTACGACTTCCTCGGCAGTCCGGAAGGCGAATTGGCCATTGCCCAGGCGGTGATCTATGTCGCCACCGCACCGAAATCGAACGCGGCTTATACGGCTTATGGCGAGGCGATGCAGGCCGCCAAGGCCGCGGGCTCGCTGCTGCCTCCCAAGCACATCCTCAATGCGCCGACCAATCTGATGAAATCGGAAGGCTATGGCCGCGGCTATGCCTATGATCACGACCAGGAGGACGCTTTCTCCGGGCAGAATTATTTCCCCGACGCGCTGCCGCGGCAAAATTTCTACGATCCGCCTGACCGCGGCTTTGAGCGCGAGATCCGCAAGCGGCTGGAGTACTGGGCCAAGCTGCGGAAAGAGCGGGGCGGCGAATGAGAGGACGTGGGCGCGGTCCGCGTCAGCCGGGCGGTGGCAAACAGATTTCAGGGCCCCGCCATCGCAATGGCGGCAAGGCTCATGGCAACCGCGCTCAAGTGCGAGGGCGTGGCAAAGGCAAACCGCCATTTCGTGCGGGAGGCGAGCAAGGCGGCGGCGAAGAACGGCATGAGGTGAGGCGCGGCAAATCTTCTCCTCTCCCCGCCGCTACGCGGGGGGAAGGTAAGCAACAGCCGCGCAAAGCCCACGCACCTGCGCCGTCGCTTCCTTCCACCGGCGTGCAGAACGTCACCGTCTCCGCCGACGAATCCGATATGCGGGTCGATCGCTTTCTCGAGACGAAATTTTCCGGCCTGTCGTTCAGTCACATTCAGCGCGTGATCCGCAAGGGCGAGCTGCGCGTTGACGGCAAGCGCGTGCAGCCGAAGGATCGTCTGCAGGCCGGACAGAAGGTGCGCATCCCGCCGTTCAAGCATGAACCGCCAAAACCACGCGAGGGCGCGAGCGAGGACGTGAAGACGCGGGCCTTCCTGAGATCCATCACGCTCTACGAGGACGATGATGTGATGGTGCTCGACAAACCTTATGGCCTGGCGGTGCAGGGTGGCTCCGGAACGACGCGGCACATCGACGGCATGCTAAACGTGCTGCGCAGTCGCGACGGCCAGCGTCCGCGCCTGGTGCATCGGCTCGACAAGGATACTTCCGGCTGCCTCCTTGTGGCGAAAAACCGGTTTTCTGCCGCGGCGCTGGCAAGGAATTTCCGTCACCGTTCGGCCCGCAAGATTTATTGGGCTCTGGTGGTGGAGGTGCCGAAGCCGAAGCAGGGGCGCATCTCCACTTTTCTGGCGAAGGAGCAGATGGAGGAGGATTCCTTCATGCGCGTCGCCCAGCACGGCGACGAGGGGGCGAGCCATGCCGTCACCTATTACGCGGTGGTGGAGACCGCGGCGTCGCGCCTGGCTTGGCTGTCACTGAAGCCGGTGACCGGCCGTACCCACCAATTGCGCGCCCATCTCGACCATATCAGCCACCCAATCGTCGGAGATCCTAAATATTTTGCGAAAGAGAATTGGGCATTGCCGGGGGGCATCCAGAACCGGCTGCATTTGTTGGCCCGACGTATTGTAATACCGCACCCCCGGGGCGGAACTATCGATGTTACCGCGCCGTTACCCCCACATATGACCCAATCCTGGAACCTACTCGGCTTCGATCTCAGCCGCTACGACCCGATCGAACAGGCGCCGACCGAGGAATAAAGCGTTCACTTTTGCTTGTTAGGGGTGGTGCGTGGTCCGACGTGGCCACTTATTGATTCAACATGCGCAGAATGCTGCTGACCGCCTTGATGACCATGGCTTGGCTCCTCGCGAGCCCCAGCCTGCAGCTGCGCGATGCCAGCTGGCTAGAGGTCGGCGCGGCGCCCGCCGCCGCGCAGGAATTCCGCGGCATCATGGTGCAGGAGCCTGCCAAGGCCAGCCATCCCGCGAAGAAGAAATCGGCCAAGAAGAAGGCCCAGCCAGCGCGAGTTGGCTCGGGCGGCCTCGTCACCAGCAATCAGCCCGGCTTTCATCCGATGCAGCCGATCGAGCCGCCGCCGGCGCAGGTAACCACCGGTACGATTATCGTGCCGGATCGGGACCCGCGTTATCCGAACGTTCCCGTCGTTCCCATCGTGCCGCGCGGCGCGACCGGGGGTGCCGGCATCGAGACCTCGCAGGACCGGGTGGCGCGTTGCACCCATCAGGGCGCGCTCGGCGGTTTGCCTGCCGGCCAGCAGGGCGCTTACGTGCATAACTGCGCGTTCTGATCGACCCTGAGCGCTGCCCTCACCGATATCCCTAGGTGAATTGAACTAGCGCAACGCGGCGTTGATCTTCTCCAGCGCAGCCGAGCCCGGGCATAGCTCTTTTTCGCCCAGTGCATTGAGCGGCTGCTCCACGGTGTTGGTGCTGGTGTGCAAATCGTTGGCCTCAGGCTCGACATAGAGCAGGCCGGTGACGACTTCTCCCGCCGCACTGCGTTCCAGCAAATAATTCACCGCCGCCAGCCGGTCATTGACGTTGTAATCCTTGGCGAGCTTGCGCAAGGCCAGCGTCGAGCCGTCGTGCTGCTTCACCATCTCGACCGTGCCCGGTTCGTAATCGACCTGGATCTGCTCGCGGCCGGTGATGAAATCAAGCCGGTTCACCGACTCATTATGCTCGCGCACATAGTCGAAGCTCTTGGTGGAGCCCGTGTGATTGTTGAAGGCGACGCAGGGCGAGATGCAATCGATGAAGGCCGCGCCTTTGTGCTCGATCGCCGCCTTGAGCAGCGGCACCAGCTGTGTCTTGTCGCCGGAGAAGCTGCGCGCGACGAAGCTGGCGCCGAGCTGCAGCGCCAATGCGGCGAGGTCGATCGCACTGTCGCTGTTGGTCACGCCGCGCTTGCTCTTGGAGCCGCGGTCGGCGGTAGCGGAGAACTGGCCCTTGGTCAAACCGTAGACGCCGTTATTCTCCACGATATAGGTCATGTTCACGCCGCGGCGGATGCAATGGGCGAATTGCCCAAGCCCGATCGAGGCGCTGTCGCCGTCGCCCGAAACGCCGAGATAGATCAGCTCGCGATTGGCGAGGTTAGCGCCGGTCAGCACCGACGGCATACGCCCGTGCACCGAATTGAAGCCGTGTGAATTGCCGAGGAAATAATCCGGCGTCTTCGACGAGCAGCCGATGCCGGAAATCTTCGCCACCCGATGCGGTTCGATCGACAGCTCGTAACAGGCCTCGATGATGGAAGCGGTGATCGAGTCATGGCCGCAGCCGGCGCAGAGCGTGGAAATCTTCCCTTCGTAATCGCGATGGGTATAGCCGAGCGCGTTTTTCGGCAGCGCCGGATGCTGGAATTTCGGTTTGGCTAGGTAGGTCATGGGCTTGAATCCAGGTGAGTGTCGCCGACAAGCGCCAGCTTGCCTCGCTGCTTGTGGGTCGCAGCTGCGCCGCCGTAAGCCTCAATGTCGCGGGCATAGAGACGAGCGAGACGTTCCCGCGCATCCGCCGTCAGGAAAGCGCTGTATGGTGGCCAGGAGCCGTTGCGCGCCGCCTCGCGATTGAAGCGGTGATTATAGGCGTCAGCAGGGGCGGCGGGCGCCTCGACATGGCGATGCTTGCTATTGATCTTTTGCAGCCATTCGAGCTTGCCGAATTCGGTGATCGGCAGATTGAAGTCGGCCTCCACCTCATTGAGCCGGCTGAAGAGATCTTCGGTCGACGCATTGATCAGATGCCGCGTCGGCAGGCGGTCTTCGAGCGGGTGCCGCTGGACGCGAAAATGCGGATCGCAGGTATTGAGATCGCAGCGTTCCAGAAAATCCAGGAATTCCGAAAACGACAGGCCCGCGGTGCTCATATCGTTGCGGCCCAAAGCCCTGGTGATCTCCTTGTCCGCCAGGCCCCCTTTCTGCACGTGCCGAAAGCTGCTGACGGCACGCTCGAACGGATCGCGGACGATACGCACCAGCGAGAATTTCGATAGATCGCGCTCATAAGCGTGCCGATACAGCGTGGACTTGTAATAGACCTCGGTCCGGTAGCGGTGCGGCCAGGAGCTGTAATCGCGCGCCGCTGCCGTATGGCCGAGCTGATGGAAGAACCAAATCACGACGCTGGTGCAGGCGGACTTCGGAGAAAAAACGACGATCATCCGTTTGCGCGGATAAATCAGCGGGCGCGGATCGGTCCAGAGCAGACGGCCGAGCTCGCTTGCCGCGCCGGGAGGAGGATCATTCCCGGTGAGCTGGTTGAGACCTGTGGCCTGCGACAGGGCCTGCCAGGTGCTACGCAGTCTGTTCGCGCCGATCATGCCCCGACTCTCCGCAGCGGCGTGATCTTCAAAGTGTTCAGGCGTTCGCCGATGGCGCCGGCGATGAAGCGCGCGGTAATCGGCGTGCCGTCATAATGCAGCACCGGGATCAGCCGGGCCGGGTCGATGCCGCATTCATTGACGATCAAGGAGCGCATCTGCGCGTCGCGGTTCTGCTCCACCACGAATACGAAATCGTGCTCGCTGATGAAATCGTCGACGGTGTGATGGAAAGGAAAGGCGCGCAGGCGCAGCCGGTCGACATTATGTCCTTGGGAGGTCAACATCGAGATCGCCTCGTCCATCGCTGGGCTGGTCGAGCCGAAATAGATCACGCCGTAGCGCGTCGGCCGTTCGCAGTTGGCGCGCAGCGGACGCGGCACCAGATCCTTGGCGGTCTCGAACTTGCGCAGTAGCCGCTGCATGTTGTCGACGTAAGCTCCGCCGTCCTCGGTGTAGCGCGCATAACGATCGCGCGAGGTACCACGGGTGAAGAAGGAGCCCTTGGTGGGATGGGTGCCGGGATAGGTGCGATAGGTAATGCCGTCGCTGTCGACGTCGAGATAGCGGCCGAAATCTTTGCCGCTTTCCAGCTCAGCTGCAGTCATCACCTTGCCGCGGTCATAGACCTTCGAGTCGTCCCAGCGCAGTGGACGCGAAAGGCGCTGGTTCATGCCGATATCGAGATCGAGCATCACGAAGATCGGCGTTTGCAGCCGGTCGGCGAGGTCAAAGGAAGCGGCGCCGAATTCGAAAGCTTCGGCCGGATCTTCCGGCAACAGCAGCACGTGCTTGGTGTCGCCATGAGAGGCATAGGCGCAGTTGATCAGGTCGCATTGCTGGGTGCGCGTCGGCATCCCGGTGGAGGGACCCGCACGCTGCACGTCGAAAATCACCGCCGGGACCTCGGCGAAATAAGCCAGCCCGATGAATTCCTGCATCAGCGAGATGCCCGGGCCGGCGGTAGAGGTGAAGGCGCGCGCGCCATTCCAGGCAGCGCCGATCACCATACCGATCGATGCCAGTTCATCCTCGGCCTGCACGATGGCATAGCGGTTCTTCTTGGTCTCGGGATCGACCCGCAGCCGGCTGCAGTGGCTGGTAAATGCCTCGGCTAATGAGGAAGAGGGTGTGATCGGATACCAGGCGCAGACCGTGGCGCCGCCATAAACCGCGCCGAGCGCCGCAGCCGAATTGCCCTCGATCAGGATGCGGTCGCCGACGCCCTCCGAGCGGCGCAGGCGCAATCCGATCGGGCAGGAGAGGTGCTGCAGCGCATAGTCGCGCCCAAGATGCAGCGCATGGATGTTGGGCTGGATCAGCTTTTCCTTGCCCTTGTACTGCTCGCCGATCAGCTTCTCCAGTACCGCTGCATCCATATCGATCAGCGCGGAGAGCGCACCGACATAGATAATGTTCTTGAACAACTGGCGCTGGCGGGGGTCGCTATACTGGCTGTTGCAAATCGCAGTAAGCGGGACGCCGATGACGCTGATGTCGTCGCGAAATTTTGTCGACGGCATTGGCTTGGTGGAATCGTAAAACAGATATCCGCCGGGATCGATGGAGACGACGTCGTTGTCCCAGGTCTGCGGATTCATCGCCACCATTAGATCGGTGCCGCCGCGGGCGCCCAGATGGCCGGCCTCGCTCACCCGCACTTCGTACCAGGTCGGCAAGCCCTGGATATTGGAGGGGAAGATATTGCGCGGCGCGACCGGAATGCCCATGCGCATCACCGCGCGGGCGAACATCTCGTTCGCGCTGGCCGAGCCCGAACCGTTGACGTTGGCGAACCTGATGACGAAATCGTTTATGCTCTCGATCGGCATGTCTCTCCCGCCTGGGCCGTTTCCAGCAAGAACTTCTTCATATCCCATGCCCCGGTGGGGCAGCGTTCCGCGCATAATCCGCAATGCAGGCAGACGTCTTCGTCCTTGACCATCACCCGCCCGGTCTTGAGCTCATTGGCGACATAGAGGTCCTGCGCGAGATTGTTGGCCGGCGCCTTCAGCCGCTGGCGCAAATCGGCCTCTTCGCCGTTTTCTGTGAAGGTGATGCAGTCCATCGGACAGATATCGACGCAAGCATCGCATTCGATGCAGAGCGAGGAGGTAAAAACCGTCTGCACGTCGCAATTCAGGCAGCGGCCGGCCTCCGCCAGCGCGAGTTGTGGATCGAAGCCGAGCTCGACTTCGGCCTTGATGTCCTTCAGCGCGATCGCTTTCTCGCGGTGCGGCACCTTGTAGCGCAAATCGAGC
>JAXDOO010000378.1:0-4323 GCA_034668865.1 Alphaproteobacteria bacterium | reverse complement strand
CGATTTTAGCGCCCTCACGCGCCATCGCCACGGCCACCGCGCGGCCGATGCCGCTGTCGCCGCCGGTGATCAGCACCACTTTGTCCTTCAGCTTGCCCGCGCCGGGGTATTTCGGTTGGTAATCCGGACGCGGATGCATCTGCGTTTCGTGGCCCGGCTGATGCTCCTGTTGCTGTGGGGGCTGCAGGCGATCACTCATGGCTGGCTCCTGAAAATCTCATGGAGCGAACGCTTCCCCGCAGGGCCGGTTCCCCGCCCAAGAAGGCCATGCTACGATCAGCATTCTGGGCGTAACGTCTCTTCCAATGTCGGCTATTTCTTTGAAATGCCGGCCATCTTACGCTCACGCACTTCGTCCTTTACTTAAGGACATGCCCGGTTCCGAGCGGAGCCGGCCGATTTTTCGCGTAGTTCGAGGAGGTTTAGATGGCTCTCGCGATTGGTGATACCGCTCCGGATTTCGAGGCGGAAACCACAGAAGGCAAGATCCGATTCCATGACTGGATCGGCGACAAATGGGCGGTGCTGTTCTCGCACCCGAAGGATTTCACCCCGGTCTGCACTACCGAGCTCGGCTATATGGCCAAGATCAAGCCCGAATTCGACAAGCGCGGCGTCAAGATTATCGGTCTCTCCGTCGACCCGGTCGACAAGCATTCCAAATGGGCTGACGACATCAAGGAAACCCAGGGCTTTGCGCCGAATTACCCGATGATCGGCGATGTGGACTACAACGTGTCCAAGCTCTACGGCATGCTGCCGGCCGCGGTCAGCGGCGATCCCGCCCAGCGCACGCCGGCGGACAACCAGACTGTCCGCAATGTGTTCGTCATCGGCCCGGACAAGAAGGTCAAGCTGATATTGGTCTATCCAATGACTACGGGCCGCAACTTCGATGAAGTGCTGCGCGTGATCGACTCGCTGCAATTGACGGCGAAGCACAAGGTCGCAACGCCGGTTAACTGGAAGCAAGGCGACGAAGTCATCATCGCCGGCTCGGTTTCCGACGACGACGCCAAGAAGACCTATCCGCAGGGCTGGAAATCGCCGAAGCCCTATATCCGCATCGTCCCGCAGCCGCGGTAAGGCTGGGATGGATACTGAACGGGGCGCGGCGCCAACTGCGTCCCGTTTTGTTGTGAGAATGCGATGAGCGCGCTGCCCGACCTCGGTTTCATCCACAATTACATCCCGGCGTCCAACCGTACGCGGCCTCCCCTGCTACTGCTGCATGGCACCGGTGGCGATGAAAGCGATCTCGTGCCGTTCGGGCGCCGTCTCGCACCAGGCGCGGCGCTGCTGTCGCCGCGCGGCAAGGTGTCCGAACGGGGCGCGGCGCGTTTCTTCCGCCGCCTGGCTGAAGGCGTCTTCGACCTAGAGGATCTCGCCGCACGCACCGGGGAGCTGGCGGAATTTATCGAACGCGCACGCAAGGCTTATGGACTTTCGAAACCGATCGCCTTCGGCTTCTCCAACGGCGCCAACATTGCCGCATCGCTGTTGCTGACTCGGCCCGACGTTCTGGCGGGCGCCGTACTGCTGCGGGCGGTGACACCGTTCGAGCCGAAGAAGCTGCCCGATCTCACCGGCATACCCGTGCTGATGTTATCCGGTGCGGCCGACCCGCTCGTGGAACCGGAGAACCGCGAGAAGCTGGCGGAGATGCTCAGCGTCGCCGGCGCCGAGGTAACGCATGAGATCGTGCCAGCCGGACATAATCTATCCCCGCGGGACATCGCGGCGGCAGAGGGGTGGCTGGCCCATCATTCTGCGCTTATCGCGTAGCTGCCATGCGGCCGTGGAGGATATTCCTAAATACCCTCGATTACGGCTTAAAGCCGGGAACTGTGCTTTCCGCCGCTCGTTGACCAAAAGGACCCATCCTGATGGAGGTATACTATGACCTACCAAGATCCCGATCCGCTGCGCGACGGTGATCTCGATCGCGAAGCGCGGATCGATCGTGATTATGGCTCGAACGCCATGTGGGGCTGGATTGCCGGCGCCGTGGTACTGGTGCTGATGCTGGTATTCCTGTTCGGCGGCACCACCGACAGCACGAATACTGCCTCCAACCAGCCGAACGCGCCGGTGGTCAATACCCCGCCGGCCAACAACATTGCGAACGCCCCGCGCGGCAGCGTGAACCCGCCGGCTCCGGCGGACACGACCGGCCAGGCGTCGCCCCGGCCGCCGGCGAGCCCGCAGCAGTAGTTTGTAGTGTGTGAATCGAAAGGGCGCGCAAAACACCTGCGCGCCCTTTTGCGTTGAGCACGGATTTTACTGCAGCGTGAAAGCAATCACGTCGGGCGTGATGCCGCTTCCGCCCGGGCCAGTCGATCCCGCCACCAGATAGACCGTGGAGCCGACGACCGCCAGGCCGAAGGCATGCCGGCCGGCCGGCATCGGCGCGAGCGTCACCCATTTATTGGTTTTGGGATCGAAGGCTTCGTTTTCGACAAAGGTCGTGCCGCCCGACCCGCTCTCTCCTCCGACAACAAGGATCATGTCGCGAAATACGATGCCCGTTCCGCCGCTGCGCGCGGTCGGAAGCGGCGGGCCCAGAGTCCAGCTGTTGGTCGCCGGGTCGTAGATTTCGTGCGTATCGGTCCTTTCCGTGCTGGCGCCCCAGCGGCCGCCGATAGCGTGTATCTTGCCGTCGATGGCCTGCGCCACCATGTGGTCGCGCCCGCGCGACATCGGCGCGGCCGCGCTCCAACTGTTGGCCGCCGGATCATAGACGTGATGCAGCGCCGTCATTTCCTGGTCGTTGCGGCCGCCGATTGCATGGATCTTTCCACCGAGCACAGCGACGGCGATCGATCCGCGCTCCACCGGCAAGGGAGCGAGCGTCCGCCAGCTGTCGGCGGCCGGGTCAAATTCAAACACATGGGCGGTGGCGCCCTTGTGCCCCGAGGCCGTGAAGCCGCCGACCGCGTAAATCTTGCCGTTAAGCGAGGCGGCGGCCATGTGATTGGCGCCGGACGGTAACGGTGCGCGCGAACGCCATCTGCCAGTGGCCGGGTCGTATTCCTCATTGAGCGTGAGGTCATATTTTTCGCGGGTATTGCCGCCGAGCACATAGACCTTGCCATTGGCGGCCGCCGCGACGACTTCGTTGCGCGCCATATCCAGCGGCGTCTTTGACGTCCAGCTCCCCTGCCCCGCGGATTGCGCATAAGCGGCTCCGGCCATCAGGCTTACACAGAGCATGGCTCCACTCGCCTGGAGCAGGCGTGACATCAGGCTGGTCATCGCAATTGCCTCCCCAATCTCACGGCAGTTTATACCCGTGGCGGCACCGCGCGAAGGTGCCTCGTTGTATTTCTTGCAGGCGCGTGTTTCGATCCGCGCCATGATCGCCCTGGAAACCGCGCGGTGAACCTGCACGCCCTGCTCATGCAGCGCCACGCTGCCGGGCGGCCGGTTGTCGTGGGCCTGATTGGCGCGGGAAAATTCGGCGCCATGTTTCTCGCCCAGGCGCGCGTTACGCCGGGTTTGCACATAGCTGGCCTCGCCGATCTCGACGTGACGCGGGCGCGCCGCCAACTTACGGATGTGGGTTGGCCGCCGGAGGCATGTTCCGCCGCGTCGCTCGATGAGGCGCTGAAGACCGGCGCGCTGCATGTGGGCGACGACACCGAGACGTTGCTCGCCGATCCGCGCGTCGAGGTCATCATTGAAGCAACGGGCGTTCCTGCCGCGGGTATCCGGCACGCCCTCGCTGCCATCGCTCATGGCAAGCACATCATCATGGTCAATGTGGAGGCGGACGCGGTGGCAGGACCGTTGCTGGCGCGCAAGGCTAAAGCCGCGGACGTGGTCTATAGCCTCGCCTGGGGCGATCAGCCGGCGCTGATCTGCGAGCATGTGGATTGGGCGCGCGCCTGCGGCTTCGAGGTGATCGCCGCCGGCAAGGGCACGCGCTACGAGCCGCATTATCACCAGTCCACGCCCGACACCCTGTGGGACATTCTAGACAGGTATCTGCAGATCGAGGACCGCAACTCGATCAATCCGAAAATGTTCAACAGCTTCATCGATGGAAGCAAGTCGGCGATCGAAATGACGGCGGTGTGTAACGCGACCGGTCTGGTGCCACAAAGCGAAGGCTTGAGCTTTCCGCCAGCGTCGCGCTTCGAGCTGGCGGACGTATGCAAGCCTCGGAGCGAAGGAGGCGCGCTGGAGAAGGCGGGGGTTACCGAAGTGGTGTCGTCGGTTTACCGCGACGGCCGCGACGTGCCGCATCACCTGGCGCTTGGCACCTATGCCGTGATCAAAGCCGAATCGGACTATGCGCGCCGCTGCTTCAAGGAATATGCG
>JAXDOO010000377.1:0-6532 GCA_034668865.1 Alphaproteobacteria bacterium | reverse complement strand
ATGAATTACTGGCCTGGCTTCGTCGACGCACTGTCGACGTTGATTTTGAGCGTGATCTTCCTGCTCTCGGTCTTTGTCGTCGTACAGTTTTTCCTGGCGCAGGAAGTCAGCGGTAAGGACACCGCTTTACAGCGGTTGAACGCACAGATCGCCCAACTCTCCAATCTGCTGTCGCTGGAAAAGGCCGGCGCGATCGATCTCGAGCAACAGGTCGCGCAGTTGCGCGCTGGCCTTGCCAGCGTGGAAACCGAGCGTGACCGCATGAAGGGAATGGCCGACGCCGCGAGCGGCGCCGCCGCTGCACAGGGCCAGGCCAAGCAGCTGAGCAGCGAACTCGACACGCAAAAAACGCTGTCCGCCCGCGCGCTGGCGCAAGTCGAGGCGCTCAATCAGCAGATCGCGGCATTGCGCCGCCAGCTGGGCGCGCTGGAAGCGGCGCTCGACGTCTCCGACCAGCGCGAGAAGGAATCCCAGACGCGGCTGGCGGAGCTCGGGCAGCGGCTCAATGTCGCGCTCGCCCAGCGGGTGCAGGAACTTTCGCGCTATCGGTCGGATTTCTTCGGCCGACTGCGCCAGATCCTGGGTAACCGGCAGGATGTGCGCATTGTCGGCGACCGTTTCGTCTTCCAGTCGGAAGTATTTTTCGACGCCAGTCAGGCTACGCTGAAGCCGGAAGGCATGTCCGAGCTCGATACCGTCGCGAACGCGTTGCTTGACTTGGAAAGGCAGATCCCCTCCGACCTCGCCTGGGTGATGCGCGTGGATGGCCACACCGATGTGCGGCCGATCTTCACCGCGCAATTCCGTTCCAATTGGGAGCTTTCCGCGGCGCGCGCGATTTCGGTCGTGCAGTATCTGATCAGCAGGGGCGTCTCGCCGCAGCACCTGGTGGCCGCCGGCTTCGGCGAATTCCAGCCGCTCGATTCCGCGCCGACGGAAGCCGCTTTTAGCCGCAACCGACGCATCGAACTGAAGCTGACGGAGCGGTGAGCCAAGCGACGCCGAGACTGCGGCCCTATACCGGGGCCGACGAAGACGCGGCGATCGCGCTCTGGCTGCGCAGCTGGCAGCAGGCCTATCCTGACATCGACTTTGCAGCGCGCCTGAATTGGTGGCGCGAGCGCTGGCGCAATGAACTGGTGGCGCAGACGCGGATCGTCGTCGCCGAAAAGGCGGGCGCGCTGACGGGCTTTGTCACGGTCGATCCGCAAACCTTTTATCTCGACCAGATCGTGGTGGCCCCGGAAGCCTGGGGCTCCGGCACGGCGGAAGCCCTGCTCATCGAAGCGCGGCGGCTGTCGCCACGTGGGCTCGATCTGCAGGTCAATCAGGATAATGCCCGCGCCATCCGTTTCTACCAGAAGCAGGGCTTCACCATCACCGGCGAGGACAAGAATTCTTCCGGGCGGCTGACCTATTGGATGAAATGGCGGCCGTAATTAAGACCGCGGCGCTTGCTTCCCCCTTGAGTATCGGGGAGAGGGAAAAACTAAGCCCCCTCGAACTGCAACTTGGCTAGCCGCGCGTAAAGCCCGTCCTGCGCAACCAAGCTTTCATGCGTGCCCTGCTCGACCAAATGGCCACGCTCCATCACCAGAATGCGGTCGCAGGTGAGCACGGTCGCCAGCCGATGCGCGATCACCAGCGTGGTGCGTTGCTGCATCAGACGTTCCAGCGCGGTTCGCACCAGGGTCTCGCTTTCGGCATCGAGTGACGAAGTGGCTTCGTCGAGCAGCAGAAGCGGCGCATCGCGCAAAATGGCGCGCGCAATGGCGATACGCTGGCGCTGGCCGCCTGACAGCATGATGCCGCGTTCGCCCACCGGCGTATCGTATTTTTGCGGCATGCGTTGGATGAATTCCGCGGCCAGCGCGATGTCCGCCGCCTGCTCTACTTCCTGATCGCTCGCGTCCGGGCGGCCGAAGCGGATGTTCTCGCGCGCCGTGGTGGCGAAGATCACGGCATCCTGCGGTACCAACGCGATGCGCCGGCGCAGTTCCATCGGATCAGCATCGGCCAACCGCACGCCATCGAAGCTCACTAGGCCGGACAAAGGATCGTAGAACCGCAGCAGCAAATGAAAGATCGTGCTCTTGCCGGCGCCGGAGGGGCCGACGATGGCGACCTTCTCTCCCGGCCGCACCCGGAAGCTGACATCGCTCAGCACCGGAGCCTCCTGTCGGCTCGGGTAATGGAAGTTTACCTGATCGAAGGCGACCTCCCCGCGCGCGGGCGTGGGGAGCGGCGTGGGCCGCGCCGGTGCATTCACCGCCGGCGGCATCGCCAAAATCTCGAACAGCCGCTCAGCCGCGCCTGCCGCTTGGGTGATCTCGCCCCAGACTTGCGAGAGCTCGCCGAGCGCGCTCGCCGCCAGCACGGCATACAGCACGAATTGACTGAGGCGGCCTGCCGTGATGGCGCCGCTCAACACGTCTTGCGCGCCGACCCAGAGCACGACCACCACACTGCCAAACACCATAAATATCGCGAAGGCGGTGAGCACCGCGCGAGCGCGGGTAGATTCCACCGCCGTCGTATAGGCCCGCTCCACCGCCACGGCGAAACGCATATGCGCCAGATGCTCGTTGGTGAAGGCCTGCAACACGCGCACCGCACCGATCAATTCGGTGGCATAGCCGGAGGCATCGGCCAGCGTATCTTGCGCGAGGCGCGAGCGGCGGCGTACCGCCCGGCCGAAAGCAACGAGCGGCAGCACGATCACCGGAATAGCGGCGAGCACGAAGGTCGACAATCGCGGGCTGGTCACCACCATCATGACGGCAGCGCCGACGAACAGCACGAGATTGCGGAGCGCGATCGACACCGAAGCGCCGACCGCTGACTTGATCTGCGTGGTGTCAGCGGTGAGCCGCGAGACTATCTCGCCGGTTTTCGCCTGATCGAAAAATTCAGCCGACAGACGGGTGAGATGGGCGAAGACATCCTCGCGCAGGTCGGCGACGATGCGCTCGCCAAGCGTGGTCACGAGATAGAAGCGGCTGGCGCTGGCAGCCGCCAGCACAGCCACTACCGCGATCATTGCGGCGAAATAATTGTCGATCAGCGAGGTATTGGCATCGGAAAATCCGACATCGATCATCCTCTGCACGGCGAGCGGCACCGCCAGGGTGGCTACGGCGGCGACGATCAGCGCCGCGAGGGCCGCGAGGGCTCGACCGCGGTAACGGGCCACATAAGGCAGGAGCGAGGCCAGAGGCCGGAGCCGGCGCGCGGCGCGGTCGCGCTTTTCTTCAGCTCCGGCGGTACTCATCGCGTCATAAGCCTTTCGTTCCGCCGCTGGACGGCCGGGGGGACCATGCCCCGGCCAAGGCGGGCTTGGCAATCAAACCCGATCGGCTTGTTTCAGGGCAAAAGCTGGGTTATAGAGCCCGCAATTCCAGCGAGACACGACGAAAAAAAAGCGCGGTTTCAAGGACGCGCGGGAGCAAAGCTATGAAGGCCGACACGCATCCGAACTACCACACCATTAAGGTCATCATGACCGACGGGACCGAATTCACGACCCGAACAACCTGGGGCAAGGCGGGCGATGTCATGAATCTCGATATCGATCCGAAATCGCACCCGGCCTGGACAGGCGGCAGCCAGCAGCTGCTCGACCGCGGCGGGCGCCTCTCGCGCTTCCAGAAAAAGTTCGCCGGGATCGGCCAAAAGAAGTAAGCGCGCCTAATGGAATGCAAAAACCCCGCTTCGGCGGGGTTTTTCTTTTCTTCCCTGTCGCGTCGGACCTCGGCTTTACCCGAGATCGGCACTAAAGAGGGAACACAAGTTGAAAATATCCGGGTGAAAAAAGCGGTTTGTAACTACTGGCTTACACCGGATTCTGCTCGAAGGCTGCTTTCAACAGACCGATCTGGCGCTCCACCGGATTGCCGTCCACCGGCCTCTCGGGCGCAGGAATGGCATGAATCGTGGCGTCGAGACGGCGCACCTTGACTTCCAGCTGGGTCGAGCGGTCGATCAACTCCTGCAGCGTGACGGGCAACAGCTTCACGGCCTGCTCGTCGCTGGCGCGCACCGAGGACAGCTTCACCTTGGCTTTTTCCTTGCTGGCCTGGGCGAGCGACATCTCGCCTTCCTTTACTGCGCGGTGCAGCAGGAGCCAGGAGGCGAGCTGCATCAGCCGCGTAGTCAGCCGCATGCTTTCGGTCGCATAGGCCAGTGCCGCGCTACGCTCCAATTTCTTCGATTCAACACGGCCCGGACCGTCCAAATAGCTGGCGGTTTCCTCCACCAAGGCCATGCCGTCGCGAAACAGCGCGGCAAACACCTCTGAATTGGCAAGCCGCTCGCCAAAGGAGACCGGCCCCGCTTCATTGGCGGACTTGTCAAACATTCTACGCCTCACCCATACGCCCTAGGGAGGCAGCATGGCCCGAGCAAGGCGCAGGAGTCCAGAACCCGGCCCGCTAAAGATGACGACATAGTTGCCGGATGAGCGATGCGATCCCTGAGTGGCCCGAAATGGGACAAGCAAAAAAAGGAGCCGCCGTTGCCGGCGGCTCGAAGGTGATAACAGGGAGGCGTCAAACAGAGTGGACAGGAGCCACTCAGTGTCCAAAATTTGGACAATTCCAGTAATGGGCCAGAAAGCTTAACGACACCTTAAGACTTCCGGCACGATTGCATGTTTTTGCGTTGCGCTACTTTTTGAAGAACTGCGTTGCCACGTCGCGTGAAGCTTTTTTGCTGGAAGCCACCGCCTCCAGTCGCGCGATCTCCTCGCGCAGCAGCGCGACGCGGTCATTCAATTCGCCGAGCGAGAGCAAGGCCAGGTCCTGCCCGATCTCGTGGACGATCTTTTTTTTCGGCCGGTCCTCGTCGTCGATTGCTGGCATCGGCACCTCCACGCGCCGGTAATTTAGCGGCGGACCCGGCGGTTGTCACATGCGGCAAGCACGATCAGCAAAACTGGGCACCGGTTTTGCGCAAAAGCAATCAAGCTTGCGCAGATTGCGTAGACTTATCTGCGGCTTCGCAAGCTATCTATTGATTTGGCGCATGATCTGATCGAAAACCGATTCCCACTTTCCGGGATCATGCGCTAAAGAAGCCGCATGAATCCGTTTCCCCCTCACATGACCGCCATAGCCATCCGCGCCCCGGGCGGTCCGGAAGCCCTGGTTCCGGAGGAACGTCCGGTACCGCAGCCCGGGCCGGGCGAGATTTTGGTGAAAGTCGCCGCCGCGGGCGTGAACCGTCCCGACGTGATGCAGCGGCAGGGACTTTATCCGCCGCCGAAGGGTGCGCCCGACATTCCCGGTCTCGAAATCGCCGGCGAGGTGGTGGCGCTGGGCGATAACGTCACGCGCTGGAAGCAAGGCGACAAGGTCATGGCGCTGGTCATCGGCGGCGGCTATGCGGAATTTTGCCTAGCGCAGGAAGGCCATGCGTTTGCGGTGCCGCAGAAATTTTCGATGGCGGAAGCCGCCGCGGTTCCGGAGACCTTCTTCACCGTCTGGCACAACGTGTTCGAGCGCGGTGCACTGAAAAGCGGCGAGACATTGCTGGTGCACGGCGGCACCTCCGGGATTGGCACCACCGCGATCCAACTCGCAAAGGCTTTTGGCGCGAAAGTCATCACCACCGTCGGCTCGCCGGACAAGTGCGAGGCCGCACGCAAGCTCGGCGCCGATGTCGCGATCAATTACAAGACCGAAGACTTCGTCGCCATGACCAAGAGCGCGACCGCCGGCAAAGGCGCCGACGTGATCCTCGACATGATTGGCGGCGACTATATCGAGCGCAATTACGAAGCCGCCGCGGTCGAAGGCCGCATCGTGCAGATTGCCTTCCAGGGATCGCCTAAATCCACCGTTGATTTCCGCCGGATCATGCTGAAGCGCCTGCATCACACCGGCTCGACGCTGCGCTCGCGCTCGGTGGAGGACAAGAATGCGATCGCTGCTGCGGTCGAAGCCAAGGTGCTGCCGCTGCTCATCGCGGGACGGGTGAAGCCGGTGATGGACAGCACCTTTACGCTGCGTGAGGCGCCTGCCGCCCATGCCCGTATGGAGTCCAGCGCGCATATCGGCAAGATTGTCCTAACTATTTGATTGTTCGTACGATTCCCAGCCTGCTAAATCCCAGCCTGCTAAGAAGACTTGGTGGAGGCGTCAACCCTAACGCGCATGCATGAGCGGGAGCCGCGAAATCGGCGTAAAGTCGGCTAGGTTGTGCCGGCTGGCCCGGCCCCCGATCCTGGGGGCAGATAGCAGACGAGAACAACCGGTCTGCCGGGAGGGGAGGTCCAGATTTGCGTTTCCTTCGCGCCGCTCAACCAGTGGCGATCATCACCGCCTTATTGATCGGCGCCACCGCCGCGCAAGCGGTCGACGCGGTGAATGTGCGTCCCGACGCCGCCGCGATCGATCTCACGGCCGTTGTGGAACGCCACAAGACCGAAGTCGACCGCATCCAGGTGGCCGCGGCGCCCGGCCCCGACGGCATCGTGCGCCGCATTCAGGTGCCGGCGCGCGAGGGCAATACCAACTGGGTGGTGTTCGCGCTG
>JAXDOO010000376.1:0-4690 GCA_034668865.1 Alphaproteobacteria bacterium | reverse complement strand
GTTCCCAATTCCCAGCGCGGCCAATTGCGCCTCGGTCACCGGGCCTGCGCGATAAGTTTGCCCCAGCGGCAAGGGCGTGACCTTGAAGTTCGGCAGCAGGCCTTTTTTCAGGCCCTTGAAATAAGCCATGGCGGCGCGGCTCAGGTCGAATTTGCGGCCGGGCCGTAAAGGTCCGACGTCGTTGAATTTGAGGATCAGTTTCTTGTTGCCGTATTCGGCAACGGCATAAGCCGGCTGGTATTTTACTCCGAAGTGTATCCCGCCGAATTTGTCGCGGATGCCCAATTGCGCTGCGGCAGTGAATGCGTTGGGATCGAATGGCTCTCCGGAGGCCGTCTGCTGCGGCTCGTCATAAAATGACGCAATGCCGATGATCGTCTCGGCAGAGGGCAGCACGGCGAAAGCCTGGTCCGATATGGCGAGTTCGTCGAGTTCGGCGCTCGTCCAACAGACGAGTGGAGGGATCAAAGCTGCGGCTGCCGAGCCCGACTCCCGCCAATGCAACTTCTCCTCCTCCGCAATTGTGTCGACTGCGGCGGCGGTCTCTTCGCGAACAATTGCTTCTTCCGCTGCGGTCTCTTCGCGAACAATTGCTTCTTCCACTGCAATCGTTTGCTCGGCGACAGTTAGCTCAGCCACGGCGAGATCGTCGGCCGCCCGCGCCGCAGGTACGAGAGGAATTGAGATTGCGAGCGCCGCGAGGCGCAATACGAGCGCAGTCTTATGCTGTCTCATTGTAGCCCCCCAATTTTTAGGGACTACATTCGACGTAGCCCCCCCAATTTTTGGGGACTACATTCCGTCCAATAACTTTGAAACAGGCTAACGGCGCCGCGAAGTTTTGAAGATAATGCGAATGTTTGAAGACAATGCGAATAAAGAGCTTATGCCGGAAGGCGGCGCCCGCAGTTTTCCGCTTGCGCGGCTTTTGTTTCAGTTTCTGTAAACCAAGATTGGCAACCTTTCGCTTGCCATAACTGCGGAAGCTTATCGGCAAGACATGTTGCGCATCGCGGCTCCGGGCCGCCTTGGCCGCCCTGTTATCCGCCTTGATTTTGCTGATGACCCGCTGGAATGTCCTCGGCTGGGATCAGCGTGCAGCCACGCGAGGCTTCGTTGCTTAATTCCTTATTCCGCTGGCGCGTTATTATCACCGCCCTCTGTGCGGCTTTTCTCACCATGGCCGCAAAGGCGGAGGATCGCGCCGTCTGCATTTCCGCCCCTCTTGGGACGTTTGAAACCGGCGGCGTTCTTGACGCCCGCACATTCAAACTGCGGGACGGACGCGAAGTTTTGCTTGCCGGCATTGAGGTGCCTTCGGGCCGCGCCTCGGCCAAGGCCTCGCTTGAGAGGCTGCTCGCGGCCGGTACCGTGGTGCTGAAACAGACGGAACCCGCTGGTGACCGCTATGGACGCCTTATCGTTCAGGCTTACGTGGCGCGGGATGGCGCGGAACGCTGGATCCAGGAGGACTTGCTGGCCGCCGGCGATGCGCAGGTCGGTATCCGTCCAGGCAATGCTGCCTGTGCCAAGGCGCTGCGGGCGGCGGAGACCCCGGCCCGACGCGGCCGGCTCGGGTTATGGGCGGATTCAGCTTACGCCATAAAGGCTTCCGACGATCTCGCGGGGCTGTTGGCGCGCCGCGGCCAATTCACGGTGGCGGAGGGCAAAGTTTTGTCTGTGCGGGAGAGCGGTGGCACAATATACATGAACTTCGGACGGGTTTGGTCGCGTAACCTCACTGTCACGATTTTCAGGCGCAATATGCCCGCTTTCGAAAGCGCCGGCATAGAGCCGAAAAAGCTCGAAGGCGCTCGCATCCGAGTGCGTGGCTGGGTCGAGGAGCGCGGCGGCCCGCGGATAGAAGCCGTCAGGCCCGAGCAGATCGAAATTGCGGCTCAGAACTGAGCCTTGTTAGGGGTGGGTGCGTCGTGAAGACATCGCATCGGCGAATCTGGGCGAAAAGGCCTGCCGCACTGGCCGGCATGCTGCTCGCCGTTGCGCTCGCCGGCTGCTCGAGCACCGCTAACCTGTCGCCGCAGCTGTTCCCCGCCGAGATTCCCAAACAGGTGGAGATGTCGCCCGCCACGCTGCGCGAGCATCAGCGCATCCTCGCGGCCTATGGCGGCGCCTATAACGATCCCAAGCTGGAAGCCTCCATCAGCAAGACCGTCGACAAACTGGTCGCCGCGTCCGACCGGCCCGATGTCAAATACCGCGTCACTATCCTCAATTCCCCGGCGATCAACGCTTTCGCGCTGCCGAGCGGTCAGCTTTACGTGACACGCGGACTAATCGCGCTCGCCAACGACAGCGCCGAGCTTGCTTCCGTCCTGTCGCACGAAATAGCGCATGTGATCGCGAGCCATGCGGCGATCCGTGAAGACCAGGCGCGACGGGTGGCGCTGGTCGAAGGCGTCGTCAATCAGGTCCTGAGTGATCCTGAAACCGGCGCGTTGGCGCTGGCGAAATCCAAGATCGCGCTGGCGAGCTTCTCGCGTTCGCAGGAATTCGAGGCTGACGGGATCGGCGTGGAGATTTCCGCGCGCGCCGGCTTTGATCCCTACGGCGCCGAGCGCTTCCTCAGCTCAATGGGCCGTCATGCCGAGCTGAAGCCGGTGTCGAATTCAGGTTCGGATTCACGCCCGCTGGATTTTCTTTCCTCGCATCCGAGCACGCCCGACCGGGTGAAGAACGCGGTGACGCATGCGCGGCAGCATAGCGCCCCCGGTGCCGGCGAACGCGAACGTGCAGATCATCTTGCCGGCGTTGACGGACTGGTATTCGGCGAGGATCCGAGCGAAGGTTTTGTGCGCGGTCGGCGCTATCTGCATCCGAAGCTCGGCTTTACTTTCACCGCGCCGGAAGGATTCGTGCTGGAGAATACCGCGCAGGCGGTGCTCGGCGCCAAGGAAGGCGGCAGCCAGGCAATGCGGCTCGACGTGGTGCGCGTGCCGGCGGAACAGACGCTAACCGACTACCTGAGTTCCGGCTGGATCGGCACAATCGACGAGAAATCAGTCGAGCCGACCACCATCAGCGGCTTTCCCGCCGCCACGGCGACCGCCAAAGGCGATCAGTGGATGTTCCGGATGTTCGCTATCCGATTCGGCAGCGAAGTCTACCGCTTCATCTACGCTACCAAGCAGAAGACGCCCGAGAGCGAGCGCGCCTTCCGTGATTCGATCCACAGCTTCCGCCGCATGACTCTCTCGGAGATCGAACACGCGCAACCGTTGCGCATCAAAGTGGTGACGGTGGTCCCGAGCGACACGCCGGAGCGCCTCGCCGCTCGCATGGCGATCACCGACCGGCCGTTGCAGCGTTTCCTTGTGCTCAACGGATTGGCGCCCGGACAGGCGCCGAGGTCCGGCGATCAGGTCAAGATCGTGGTGGAATAAGACCGCAGACGACGCAAAGCGGCGCCCATCAACCGTGACGCTGCTTGGTGCTTAGTTCTTCAGCCGATAGCCGGTCTTGAACATCCACCAGACCACGGTGAGGCAGATGCCAAGGAATAGCAGCGTCATCGCAAGGCTGATCCCGACACCGACATCTGCCGTCTCGAAGAAGGCCCAGCGGAAACCGCTGACTAGATAGACCACCGGATTGAACAGGGTAATTGTCTGCCACGTCGGCGGCAGCACGCTAATGGAATAGAAGCTACCGCCGAGGAAGGTGAGCGGCGTGATGACCAGCAGCGGCACGATCTGCAGCTTCTCGAAACCGTCCGCCCATAAGCCGATGATGAAGCCGAGCAGGCTGAAGGTCATGGCTGTGAGCAACAGGAATACGATCATCCAGACCGGATGCTCGATCTGCAGCGGCACGAATAAGCCCGCAGTGGCCAGAATGATCAGACCGAGGATGACCGACTTGGTGGCAGCAGCGCCAACATAGCCCAGTACGATCTCAAAGGCCGAGATTGGCGCCGCCAGGATCTCGTAGATCGTTCCAGTGAAGCGCGGGAAATAGATACCGAAAGATGCGTTCATCACGCTCTGTGTCAACAGCGTCAGCATGATCAGTCCGGGCACGATGAAGGCGCCATATTGCACGCCCTCAATATCGGTGATGCGCGAGCCAATCGCGGCGCCGAAAACGACGAAATAAAGCGAGGTGGAGAGCACCGGCGACACGATGCTTTGCATCAGCGTGCGCCCGGTGCGGGCCATTTCGAAAGTGTAGATCGCGCGGACGGCCTGGAAATTCATTTTTTCTGCCTCACCAAGCCAACGAAGATGTCTTCCAGCGAGCTTTCGCTGGTATTGAGATCGTTAAATGCGATACCGGCGTTCCTGAGGTCCTCAAGCAGCGTGGTAATGCCGGTGCGCTCGCCCTGAGTGTCAAAGTTATAGATCAGCTCGTTGCCATTCTCCGCCAGCGCCAGCCGGTGCGCGGCGAGCTGCGGCGGAATAGCATCGAGCTTCCTCGGAAGATGCAGGTGAAGCTGCTTTTCGCCGAGCTTGCGCATCAGCTCGGCCTTTTCCTCGACCAGGATGATCTCGCCTTTATTGATGACGCCGATGCGGTCGGCCATCTCCTCGGCTTCCGCAATGTAATGGGTGGTGAGGATGATGGTGACGCCGGAAGCGCGCAATGACCGCACGACCTGCCACATGTCTTTGCGCAACTCGACGTCAACGCCGGCGGTCGGCTCGTCCAGGAACAGGATGCGCGGCTCGTGCGA
>JAXDOO010000375.1:0-7872 GCA_034668865.1 Alphaproteobacteria bacterium | reverse complement strand
CGACAGCTGCCAGTGACAGGACCCCGAAGGCGGCCAGCGCCTGGACCAATGTCAGCGTAGACGTCAGAACGAAAGTGGCAGAGACGGCGGCTGCCGCGGCGATCACAATTCCGGCGCGAAAGCCGCTGGAAGTGAATTCCCATTGCCGGAAGAATTTCGCCATTTCACGGGCCGGTGAAACCTTGCAGCGTCTGGCGGAAACGCTTGGCGAAAACGCCATTGCGGTCACAGGCCGCGGGTCCCTGTCGCTCGAATGCGACGTCTGCCTTGGAATAGATCGCGTTATTTTCACGCGCTCGCAACTTTAATTTCTCCACCAGTGCCTTGGCCTCGCGATCGATCACGTCTGCCTGCTTGGCGCTCATGGGAAAGCCGCAGCGGTCAGCAGCGACAGACAAAAGATAGAGATTGAGCAGTTCGTCCCTGCCGGCCTTGTCTTCCGCAGGCGATGCGGCCGCAGCCGATGATGCGGCCACGGCCGCAATAACGAGACTACAGACAAACTTCATCCTTTGCTCCCGCGCGTCGGTCTCTCGCGATGTAATCTCTTTGATAGCGGCTTCCTCGACCGGCCGCAGCCGCTTTTTCAAATCCCGTCATCCTTGTGCGCCATGACATCAGCCGCAGACGGCGGCGGATTGGGGACGACAGGGGGCGGTTGCCGACGAAACAGGCTCAGGTGCAATTCGCGGCCGCCGAGGATGGCGAGGGAAAGCATGAAAGGCACGATGTAATACAACAAGCGGAATAGCAGCAGGCCTGCCAGCAACTCCTCCTTATCGAACTGCGACAACGCCACCAGCATGGCGGCGTCGAAAACGCCCAGTCCGCCCGGAGAATGGCTGGCGAATCCCAGCAGTGTCGCAGAAACAAAGATCACCGCCAGCGGAATGAAGCTCACAGGCGGCGAGCTCGGCACCAGCATGTACATGGCGAGCGCGCAACAAGCGAGGTCAACGATGCCGATCGCGATCTGCAGCAGCGTCAGTGCTCCGCCAGGCAATGTGACCTGCCATTGGCCGCGGCCGATAGCGCGCGGATGGCGCCACACCCAAACGACGTAGCAAGTAAGCACCGCGAGCGTGAGCAATGCGATGCCGCGGTTGGCCCAGGGCGGCAGCTGATCGAGGGCGCTCGCCGCCTCCGGCGCATAAGCGATGCCCAATCCGAGCACGGTGGCATTGCCAAGCCAGAAAGTAAGGCCGGCGACGAAGCAGATCTTGGCGACCTCGCCAGCATCGAGTCCCCAGGTTGAATAGATGCGATAGCGCACGGCGCCGCCGGTGAAGACGCTGGCGCCGACATTGTGACCGATGGAATAACTGGTAAAGCCGGCCAGCGCGGCGCCGCGATAAGGAACGTCGTGGCGCCCGATCGTACGCAGCGCGAAGAGATCGTAAAAGGTCAGCGTGAAATAGCCGGCGGCGACGAACAGAGCGGCGAGCAGGATGTTGTGCAACGGCGTCGCCTGAATCGCGCTGACAACCTTTGCGACATCGAGGTCGTGCAGGATGTCGTAGAGCACCCAGAAGGCGACCGCGATGATGGTCAGGCTCAGCACGAAGCCGACGCGGTGCCACCCGATCTTTTCCCGGCAGAACCGCGCGCACGCAGCGAGCATGCTCGGCGCCTTGTCCGCCGGGGCGGGTTTGACTGACTCGGTCATCGGTCTTGAATTATCAGATGTGGCGTATTGGGGCGAGGAGCACCGGCGCGTCGTTGCGCTGGCCGATCGTAACGTTAATTGGCGCGCCCGAAGAGATTCGAACTCCTGACCCCCAGATTCGTAGTCTGGTGCTCTATCCAGCTGAGCTACGGGCGCTTTACCAACGCGGGATCAAGGTCCCGGCAGACCGCGGATAGCTATAGACTTCGGCTTTCATTGGCAAGACTTTGAGCCGCTTGATCGGGCGATGTCGCATGCGCCAAGGCGGCATTTTCTGCGCGGATACGCAGGTAAAGAATGCATGCATTGAGCAGGGTGAAAATCGCGGCAAATATCGGCAATCCCAGCGCCAGGGGCACCACGGCTATTTCCAGGGCGACGATCAGGTAATTGGGGTGCTTGAGCCAGCGGTACGGCCCGCTTGCGACCAACGGCGCCCGCGACAGCACGATGATGCGTGTCGTCCACCGCCGCCCCAGGCTGGCGATAACCCAGAGCCGGCCGGCCTGCAGCAGGATGAAAACGCCAAGCAAAAGCGGATCGACGGAACGGGCGTGGCCCAGCCACCAAAGTCCAATGAGCCAGGCGCTGTGCAGCGCCACTATCCACGGATAATGCGAGCGCCCGAATTCGACGCCGCCTTCGGCGAGCAGCCGCTGGGTGTTTCGGCGCGCCAACAGAAGCTCGGCCAGGCGCTGCAGCGTGACGAAAGCGACGAGCAGCGCACCTTCCGTCATGCGGTCAACCCTTATTGGCCTCGATGGCGAGAAAGCTCGCGGTGAAGCCGGGCCCGAGCGCAGAGAGAACGGCGCTGCCGGAAAATCCCCGCTTGAGCGCTTGTTCTAGCACAAACATCACGGTCGGCGCCGACATGTTGCCGTAGTCGCGCAGCACGCGGCGCTCGTCGATCAGTGTGCCGGTTTGCAATTCCAGCGCGGCCTCGACCGCGGCCAGCACCTTCGCGCCGCCGGGATGACAGATGAAGCGCGTCATCCCGTTCAGGCCTTCGCTCTTCAGAAAACGGCGTGCCGGCGCCGCCAGGCGCTCCTCGACGAAGCGCGGCAGCGAACGCGAGAGCATGACGCCGAAGCCGATCGGGTCCACCGACCATCCCATGACGTCGAGCGTGCCGGGCCACAAGTGCTCGCCCCCTGCCCCGATCTGTAACTCGCCCGGGTCGCGGCCTTTGCTCAGTACCGCGGCGGCCGCGCCGTCTCCGAACAGAGCCGAGGCAACGACGTCGGCCTTGGTGATACGGTCGCGGCGAAAGGCCAGCGAGCAAAGCTCGATCACGACCACCAGGACGACAGCGCCGGGACGTGCACGCGCCAACTGCGAGCCGATCGCCAGTCCGGACACACCGCCGGCGCAGCCGAGTCCAAAGACGGGAATCCGCTGCACGTTTGGGCGGAAGGCCAACCGTTTTGCGACGCGCGCTTCAATGCTTGGGGTCGCGATGCCGGTGGAGGAAACGGTCACAACAACATCGACATCGCGGGCCGAAAGCTTCGCGCGCTTGAGCGCCTTTTCCGCAACCTCGATAAAGAGCGCATCGGCGCCGTCGAGATAGGCCTTCGTCCGTTGCGGCCAGTCGCGCGGCTCGTCGAACCATTCGATTGGTCGGACGGAATAGCGCCGCTCGATCCCGGCATTGGTGAAGACATCGGTGAGGCCAGGATAGCGATCGAACAGGCGCTTGAAGAGGCTGTGCATGCGCTTTGCGACCTCGGTCTGATCGAGCTGATACGGCGGCACTGCGGTGGCCTGCGCCAGCATCGAAACCGGGTCGGAAGCCGCACGGTGGGGTAAGTTATTCAATATGCTGTCCTTTGCCGCTCATTCGGGATTTTTTGCCGGCCCGAAGCCGATGTCGTCGCATTGACGAAAGCGGTCAGTGTCCCTTATAAGCCCCGCAACTGCCGTCCCCGGCTAATAAACACCGGCCCCGCGGCTTTCCATTCATCGGCGACATGCCGCGACAGCGGAGAGGGATTCGTGAAACGGACGTACCAACCGAGCAAGCTCGTGCGCAAGCGCCGTCACGGATTCCGCGCCAGAATGGCCACCAAAGGCGGTCGGAGGGTCGTGCAGGCCCGGCGCTCCCGCGGTCGCAAGCGCCTGAGCGCCTAACAACCGGCGCCGGCGCCGGCGCGCGAGTTTGCATGCAGCGACTGAGGCACAGGGCGGATTTCTTGGCTGCCGCCGCCGCAGTCAAAGTCTCGACCAAGGCCTTCATCATTCAGATGCGCGATCGCCGCGACGACGGCCCAGCGCGGGTTGGCTTCACGGTCTCAAAGAAGGTTGGAAATGCGGTGGAGCGCAATCGCGTCCGCCGCCGCTTGCGGGAAATCGTGAGACACGCGTCCGGTGAAGCGGCGCGTCCGGGGCATGACTATGTTCTGGTCGGACGGCGCGCAGGCCTCAGCGCGCCGTTCGACGGATTACTGGAAGATTTCAAATCGGCCTTGCAGCGTCTTAACGAGGGACGCAGCAAAGCGGCAGGACCACAGATTCCTCGCCCAAGGGGTGATCGAAAGATCCCGTGATGGACAATCAGAAAAATACGATTTTGGCCGTGGCCCTATCGGGCCTTGTGTTGCTCGCCTGGCAATACTTCATTGCGGCGCCGCAGATGGAAAAGCAGCGGCAGATCGCGCAAGAGCAAGCGGAGAAGCGCGGCCAGACGACGCCGGCGCCGACGCCCGGAACGGCCCAAGTACCGCAGCAAGCTCCCGGAACGGCCCAGGTACCGCAGCAAGCTCCCGGAGCGCCCAACGTTCCGCAGCCGCCGGCACAGCCCGGCGCCACCACCCCCCCATCGGTGACGACCGCTCCGCCGCAGCCGGTATCGCGCGACAGCATCATTTCCGCCGCACCGCGGGTGCGCATCAGCACGCCCACGCTGAGCGGCTCGGTATCGCTTAAAGGCGGCCGCGTCGACGACCTGTCGCTGATGAAATATCACGAGAAGGTCGACCCGAAGTCGCCGCCGATCATTCTGCTCTCGCCATCGGGCAGCACCGAGCCGTTTTATGCCGAGTTTGGCTGGGTCGCGGGTCCCGGCGCGACGGTGAAACTGCCGGACGCAAACACGGTATGGGCGCAGGAAGGATCAGGCGCCATCGGCGTCGGACAACCAGCCAAGCTGGTCTATGACAATGGTGAGGGATTGGAATTCCGCCGCACCATCGCGGTCGACGACAAATATCTTTTCACCGTCAGCGATGAAGTGGTCAACAAGGGCTCGGCTCCGGTCACGCTCTTCCCCTATTCACTGATCTCGCGCCACGGCACGCCGCACACACTCGGCTATTACATCCTGCATGAAGGCATGATCGGGGTATTGGGCGATCAAGGGCTGCAGGAGATCACCTATTCGGACGTCGAGAAGAAGAAGGAAATCCCCTTCGACGTCACCAATGGCTGGCTCGGTATCACCGACAAATACTGGGCTGCAGCGCTGCTACCGGACCCGGCAGCCAGGCTGCGCGCGCGTTTTTCATCGGGCACATTGGGCAACCAGAAAACCTACCAAGCCGACTATCTGCTCGACGGCGTGACGGTCGCACCGGGCACCGTCGGCGCCGCCAAGGCGCGGCTATTCGCCGGCGCGAAGGAAGTGGCGGTGGTCGACGGCTACGATAAGGCGCTGCAGCTCAACCGCTTCGAGCTGCTGATCGATTGGGGCTGGTTCTATTTCATCACCAAGCCGGTGTTCTGGACGCTGGACTGGCTCTTCAAGCTCACCGGCAATTTCGGCATCGCCATTCTGCTCATCACCGTACTGGTGAAGATCCTGTTCTTCCCGCTCGCCAACAAATCTTACGCCTCCATGGCAAAGATGAAGATGGTGCAGCCGAAGATGGTCGAGATCCGCGAGCGCTATCCAGACGACAAGGTGAAACAGCAGCAGGCGATGATGGAGCTCTACAAGAGCGAGAAGATCAATCCGCTCGCTGGCTGCCTGCCGATCGTGGTCCAGATCCCGGTCTTTTATTCGCTCTATAAGGTGCTGTTCGTCACTATTGAGATGCGGCACGCGCCGTTCTTCGGCTGGATCCGGGATCTTTCCGCGCCCGATCCGACCAACCTGTTCAATCTGTTCGGGCTCCTCCCGTTCGATCCAACGATCATTCCCTTCATCGGCACTTTCCTGCATCTCGGAATCTGGCCGTTGATCATGGGCGTGACGATGTGGTTCCAGATGAAGCTGAACCCAGCGCCGCCCGACCCGACCCAAAAGATGATCTTCGACTGGATGCCGTTGCTGTTCACCTTCATGCTGGCGAGCTTCCCGGCAGGCCTCGTGATCTACTGGGCCTGGAACAACACGCTCTCGGTTGCACAGCAGGCCTTTATCATGAGCAGGCATGGCGCCAAGATCGAATTATTGGACAATCTCAGGAACGATCTCGGCGCGCTTTTCGGCCGCAAGAAGAGCGGTTAGCACGCCCACTTCCGCGGCGGGACGACGGCTGCCATGACCAGCGACTTCTCCGCCAAGGAAATTGAAACTGGCCGGCGGCTGTTTGCCGGCCAGTGGAGCTTCTCCCGTGCCTGCGCCGCGGTCGACTGTTTTCCCCCCGTGGCAGGCATGGAGATCGCCTTCGCCGGCCGCTCGAATGTCGGCAAGTCGAGCCTGATCAACGCGCTTACCGGGCGCAAGGCACTGGCGCGAACCTCAAATACTCCCGGCCGCACCCAGGAAATCATTTTCTTCCCCGGCGAGCATAATCTCACCCTCGTCGACATGCCCGGCTACGGCTATGCCGCCGTGCCGAAGGCCAAGGTGGTAGCCTGGACCGGCCTCATTCACGAATACCTGCGCGGCCGCACCAACCTTGCCCGCGTCTATGTGCTGATCGATGCCCGCCATGGCCTGAAGGAAACCGACAGCGAGGTGTTCGACACCCTCGGGGCCGCGGCTGTCAGCCACCAGATCGTGCTCACGAAGGCCGACCAGGTGACGCCAAAGGAACTCGAAAGCCGCCTGACCGATATCAAGGCCGCGCTGGTCAAACGCGCCGCGGCTTTCCCCGAGATGCTCGCCACTTCCGCGCATACCGGCGCCGGCATCCCCGAGCTGCGTGCTGCCGTTGTGCGGCTGATGGCGGAGCGAAGCTGAAACGCGTTGCCCTTCACCTGGCCTGCCGCTGGCGCGCGACAGCAAAGCGGCCACCGATGTTGTTTCCGATCGCGCGCTAACTTTCAAAGTGGCACATGATCTTTATCGGCGAACCGGTTTCCACTTCGCCGGATCATGCGCTAAGAAGAGCGCCGTGAGAGGATTTATCCCATGGCGCAATTGAGCCCGCACGACCAGGCCCGCATCTTGTCGGAAGCGCTGCCGCATATGCAGCGCTATGACGAGGAGATCGTCGTCATCAAATACGGCGGCCATGCCATGGGCCAGGAGCAGACCGCGCGCGATTTCGCCCGCGACGTGGTGCTGCTCGAACAGACTGCCGTCAATCCGGTGGTGGTGCATGGCGGCGGCCCACAAATCGAAACCATGCTGAAGCGACTCGGCATCAAGTCGGAATTCATCGGGGGCCTAAGGGTGACCGACGCGCCCACCATGGAAATCGTAGAGATGGTGCTCGCTGGCGCGATCAACAAGCAGATCGTCAGCTTCATCAACAATGCCGGCGGCAAGGCAGTCGGGCTCACCGGCAAAGACGGCAACATGGTAGTGGCGCGCAAAGCCACGCGCCATGTCCTTGACCCGGCGACCAAACGCGAGTCGGCGGTCGATCTCGGCTTTGTCGGCGAACCGGACAAGGTCGACATGACAGTCCTCAACCAGATCCTTGGCCGCGAGCTGATCCCCGTGCTGGCGCCGATTGCCGCATCGGCGCAGGGCGAGACGTTCAACGTCAATGCCGACACTTTTGCAGGCCATATCGCGGGGGCGCTGAAGGCCAAGCGCCTTCTTTTGCTCACGGATGTGCCCGGCGTGCTCGATAAGTCGAAATCACTGATAAGCGAATTGTCGGTGGATGATGCACGGCGGTTGATCGCCGACGGCACGATTTCCGGCGGCATGATTCCAAAAGTCGAAACCTGCATCGAGGCCCTGGAACAAGGCGTGGAGGGCGTCGTTATTCTCGACGGCCAGGTTCCGCACGCGGTGTTGTTAGAGCTGTTCACCGATCACGGCGCAGGTACTCTAATCCATCGGTAGCGCGGTGATTCTCCGCGGAACG
>JAXDOO010000374.1:0-3097 GCA_034668865.1 Alphaproteobacteria bacterium | reverse complement strand
AATTATTTCGGTCAGGGCGCGTTGGTGCTGGCCGATCCGAAAGCAATTGAGAATCCGTTCTTCCTGCTCTATCCGCAGTGGGCTTTGCTTCCCATGGTCGTGCTCGCAACGGCTGCCACTGTTATCGCGAGCCAAGCCGTTATCACCGGCGCTTATTCGATCAGCCGGCAAGCGATTCAGCTCGGACTGCTACCGCGGCTTGAAATCCGCCACACGTCTGAGGCGCTGTTCGGCCAGATTTACATGCCGAGCGTGAATGGCCTTCTGCTGGTCGGCGTCCTGTTCCTAGTGCTGATGTTCCGTTCATCAAGTGCGCTCGCCTCGGCGTACGGCATCGCTGTGACCGGAACCATGGTGGTGACGGCTATGCTGGCTTTTGTCGTAATCTGGAAAGTCTGGCGATGGCCGGCAGTCGTGGCGGCGGCGGTGATGGCGCCGTTTTTCTTGGTGGACCTGACCTTCCTCGGAGCGAACATGCTCAAAGTGGTCGAAGGCGGTTGGGTCCCGCTTGCACTCGGTGCTGGGATTGCAGTTGTGATGTACACATGGCGGCGCGGCAGCCGGCTTCTGTTTGAAAAGACGCGGCGGCAGGAGGTTCCACTGCAGTCGCTGGTCTCCAATCTAGAAAGTAAGCCGCCGGCGCGCGTGCCGGGTACGGCGGTCTTTCTCACCAGCGATCCAGCCAATGCGCCGACTGCGCTTTTGCACAGCCTTAAGCACTACAAGGTGCTGCACCGGAGCAACGTCATCTTGACCATAGAAACGGCAGACCGCCCGCGCGTCGACTCGCGACATCGGGTGACGATCGAGCCGATCGGGGAAACCTTCTCCCGCGTGCTAATTCGCTATGGCTTTATGGAAACGCCGAACGTACCGCGGGCTTTGGCACTTGCGCGCAAAGCGGGGTGGCAATTTGATATCATGTCGACGTCGTTCTTCCTCTCGCGCCGCGCGCTAAAACCGGCCGCCAAGTCCGATATGCCGGCTTGGCAGGACCGTCTCTTCATACGGTTGGCGCGCACGGCGAATGACGCGACCAGCTACTTCCAGATCCCGACCGGCCGCGTGGTGGAGGTCGGCACGCAAGTGACCATCTGAGTTTGCGCCTGCGGCGAAACGTCAATATCCGCCGAACAGCACGCCGGGATAGAGCGGATAGCGAAACAGCACCACGAATGTGAGCCAGATCGTCAGGGTCGTCGCAGCTGCCGCCAGGGCGCTGTCGCGCAGACTGCGGCCGCCATGGATCAGCATGTATAAGAGGACATAGATCGGTGTGGCGATCATGAAGCCGATCAGAAAAAGCGTAGCGAGATAGGCAACGACCCAAGCCACCGCCAGAAGGATGCGGGTGAGGGAAGCGTCTTCGTCGCCCTCCATTTTCCATTCGACGATCTTTTCGGCGGTGACCAGCCGCCGGACCCAGCGTCCGAACGGCGTTTCGAACTGCGAAACCGCGTCGATTATCGACAGGACTATCGTTGCCCAGGCTACCAAGACCGGCACTGTGCCCGCGGTGGGAGGATAGGTTTTCGCCCAAAGCAAAAAGCCGACGCTTAGCGCGAGTACCAACATTGCGGCCCAGAACTCCCGCTGGCGGACGGCGAAAGTCATGCGGCGCTTTTCGACAGTTGGGCGCGCCGGCGCAGCGTCTGTACCGCCGGCCATAACAAGCAGGCGACGGTCAATAGGAACAACACCAACGAAGTCCTGCGCGTGAAAAAGACCGTCCAGTCGCCATCGGCCATGCGCAGCGACTGATGGTAGCTGCGCTCGGCAAGCTCTCCCAGAACAAGCGCGATCACCAGCGTGATGCGGGGGAAGCCAAACCGCATCATCACGTAGCCGAGAATCCCGAACAGCACCGCCATCACCACATCGCCGAAGCTGTTTTGCAAGGCATAGACGCCGACGAGCGAGACCGCGATCACCGCCGGCGCCACGATATGCACGTCCACCAGCGTGATCATCGCGAGCGGGCGCGTCACCAGCAATGTGATCACCGTTGCGATAATGCAAGAGGCCGACAGCGCGATGATGAGGCTGAACACAACGCCTTCATTTTGAATCAGCAGCATCGGTCCGGGCTCGACTCCGATCAGCACCAGCACGCCGAGGAAGACCGCCATCTCGGCCGAGCCGGGGATGCCGAAAGCAAGGGTCGGGATCAGCGAGCCACCATCCTTGGAATTGTTGGCGGCCTCCGGGCCGATCACACCTTCGATATTGCCCCGGCCGAATGTCTCAGGGCTTTTTGAAATTTGCATGGCCGCCGTGTAGGACAGGAAAGCGGCGACGGTGCCGCCAAGGCCCGGTATCGCGCCGATGACGGTTCCAATCACGGAGCCTTGCAGTAAGGTTTTCCAATGTGTGAAGCAGGCCCATACGCCCTCCATCACCCCGGTGACGCGAGTGGTGGCGGCATCCTTCGAGATGGTGCCGCCGGAGATCGAAAGCGCGATCATTTCTGTGATCGCAAACATTCCTGTGAGCGCGGGGATGAGCGAAATGCCATCCCATAGATATTCGGACCCCGCGGTGAAGCGGACGGTGCCACTTACGCCGCTATAGCCCACGAACGAGAGCATCAACCCAATTCCACCGGCGATCAGCCCACGCAGGAATTGCCCACCGGTCGAGAGCGCAACGGCGGCGAGGCCCATCAACGCCAGCATGAAGAATTCCGGCGGGCCAAACAGCAAGACAACCTGTTTCAGCACCGGGATGATCGCGACCAGCAGAATGACGCCGAAGAGTCCGCCCAGCGTGGAGGCGGCGGCTGCGGCGCCGATGGCGGCTCCGGCCTTGCCCTGCTGCGCCATCGGATAGCCGTCGAAACAGGTAGCCGCGTTGGGCGCTCCGCCCGGTGTGTTGATCAGGATCGAGGTGATGGAGCCGCCAGCCGACACCGCGCCCATGATGCCGCCCATCAGCATCATTGCGTTGCGCGGGTCCATGCCCAAAGTCAGTGGCATAAGCAGCGCGATGGCGGTCGTGCCCCCGATGCCGGGGACGACGCCGAAGATCAAGCCCACCACTACACCGGCAAACAGGAAGAACGCGCCGGATAGCGTGAACATCACCTGCAGGGCCACAA
>JAXDOO010000373.1:0-7986 GCA_034668865.1 Alphaproteobacteria bacterium | reverse complement strand
CGATGCCGCGGAAATAGCATTCACCGCCGATGGCGCCATAGAGCACGGTGTTGCCGACAATGATCGATTCTTCCGGCACGACACCGGTGTCGAAGGGCGGCCGGATGATGAGTTTGCCGCCGGAAATGCCCTTGCCGACATAATCATTGGCGTCGCCTTCCAGCTCGAAGATCACGCCATGCGCCAGCCAGGCGCCGAAGCTTTGCCCGGCCGTGCCCTTCAGCTTCACGGTGATGGTGTCGTCCGGGAGACCCTGATGGCCATAGCGTTTGGCCACCTCGCCGGACAGCATGGCGCCCGCGGCGCGGTCGGTGTTCTTGATTGCGGCCTCGATCGTCACCGGCGTGCCGTTTTCCAGCGCGTCTTTCGCCTGCGCGATCAGTTTGCGGTCGAGGATGTCGTAGATCTTGTGATCCTGCTGCTCGCGATGAGAGATATACACGCCCTTGGGCGCTTCCGGCTTGTGGAACAGCTTGGAGAAATCCAGCCCCTTGGCCTTCCAATGCGCAACCAGCTCACCCCGGTCGAGCATCTGCATTTGCCCGATCATCTCCTCGAAGCGGGCAAAGCCCAGTGAGGCCATAATCTCGCGCACTTCCTCCGCAACGAAGAAGAAGTAATTGATCACATGCTCCGGCTGGCCCTGGAAGCGCTTGCGGAGCACTGGGTCCTGCGTCGCCACGCCCACCGGACAAGTGTTCAGGTGACAGACGCGCATCATGATGCAGCCAGCGGCAATCAGCGGTGCGGTGGAGAATCCGAATTCATCCGCGCCGAGCAAGGCGCCCACCACTACGTCGCGGCCGGTGCGGATGCCGCCATCGACTTGCACGGCGATGCGGCCGCGCAGACGATTGCTGACCAGCGTTTGGTGCGTTTCGGCAAGCCCGATTTCCCACGGCGATCCGGCATGCTTGATCGAGGTGAGCGGAGAAGCACCGGTGCCGCCTTCGAAGCCGGCGATGGTGACGTGGTCGGCACGCGCCTTGGAGACGCCGGCGGCGACCGTGCCGACGCCGACCTCGGAGACGAGTTTCACGGACACTAGCCCGTCAGGATTGACGTTCTTCAGGTCGAAGATGAGCTGCGCCAGGTCTTCGATCGAATAAATGTCATGATGCGGCGGCGGCGAGATCAGGCCCACGCCCGGCGTGGAATAGCGCACCGCGGCGATGATCTTATCCACCTTGTGGCCGGGCAATTGTCCGCCTTCGCCCGGCTTGGCGCCCTGCGCCATCTTGATCTGCATCATGTCCGAATTGACGAGGTATTCGGTGGTGACGCCGAAGCGGCCCGATGCCACCTGCTTGATCGCCGAACGCATGCTGTCGCCGTTCGGCAGCGGCTTGAAGCGATCGGCTTCCTCGCCACCCTCGCCAGTATTCGACTTGCCGCCGATGCGGTTCATGGCGACCGCGAGCGTGGTGTGCGCCTCACGCGAGATGGAGCCGAAGGACATCGCGCCGGTGGAGAAGCGCTTGACGATTTCCTTCGCCGGCTCGACTTCCTCGATCGGGATCGGCCGCCGGCCTTCTTCCTGCGCCTGCTTGAACCGGAACAGCCCGCGAATGGTCAGCAGCTTTCCTGATTGCTCGTTCAGCTCCTGCGCAAAGGCGCGGTAGCGGTCATAGGAATTGCCGCGCACGGCATGCTGCAGCGCCGCCACTGTCGCGGCATTCCAGGCATGGTCCTCGCCGCGCACGCGGAGCTGATATTCGCCGCCGACGTCAAGTGACAGGCGATAGACCGGCGAGTCGCTGAAGGCATCGCGGTGCCGGCGCATCGTCTCTTCCGCCACCTCTTCCAGACCCACACCTTCGATGCGCGTCGCAGTGCCGGTGAAATAAGTGGCGACGAAATCGGCCTTCAGCCCCACCGCGTCGAAGATCTGCGCGCCGCAATAGGACTGGTAAGTGGAGATGCCCATCTTCGACATCACCTTCAGCAGCCCCTTGCCGATCGCCTTGATGTAGCGCTTGAGGACTTCCTTGTCGTCGCCCTTCTGCGGCAGCGTGTTCTTCAGCTCGAGCAGACTTTCGAATGCCAGATAAGGATTGATCGCCTCCGCGCCGTAGCCGGCCAGGCATGCGAAATGATGCACCTCGCGCGGCTCGCCCGACTCCACAACAAGGCCAACCGAGGTGCGCAATCCTTCCCGGATGAGATGATGATGCACGGCTGCGCAAGCCAGCAGCGATGGGATCGGCATGTGCTCGGGCCCGGCGGCGCGGTCGGACAACACCAGGATATTGGTGCCGTCGCGTACCTTGAGCTCGGCCAGTGCGCACAGGCTGTCGAGCGCATCCTTCATGCCGGCGGCGCCGTTCTCCGCCGGGAAGGTCATGTCCAGCGTGGCGGATTTGAAATGCCCGCCGTCGAGCTTGGAGATCGAGCGGATTTTCTCCAGGTCCTCGTTGGTCAGAATCGGCTGACGCACTTCCAGACGCTGGGTGCGCGACATGCCTTCCAGATCGAACAGGTTCGGCCGCGGCCCGATGATGGAGACCAGGCTCATCACCAGTTCTTCGCGGATCGGGTCGATCGGCGGGTTGGTCACCTGCGCGAAGTTCTGCTTGAAATAGGTGAACAGCAGCTTTGGTTTGCGCGACAGTGCCGAAATCGGCGTGTCGGTGCCCATCGATCCGACCGCCTCTTCGCCGCCCGCGGCCATCGGCGTCATCAGGATCTTCAGGTCTTCCTGGGTGTAGCCGAAGGTCTGCTGCCGATCGAGCAATGATAGGTTGGTGCCAGTCGGCTTGGTGGCAACTGTCGGCAGGTCTTCCAGCACGAGCTGCGTGCGCGTCAGCCACTCCTGGTAGGGGTGGCTCTTCGCGAGCGTTGCCTTCAATTCGTCGTCGGGAATGAGCCGGCCTTGGTCGAGGTCGACCAGCAGCATCTTGCCCGGCTGCAGGCGCCACTTGCGTATGATGTCTTTCTCGGGAATCGGCAGCACGCCCATTTCCGAGGCCATGATGATGCGGTCGTCGCGGGTAAGGAAATAGCGAGCCGGTCGCAGACCATTGCGATCGAGCGTGGCGCCGATCTGCCGGCCGTTAGTGAAGGCGATGGCGGCGGGGCCATCCCACGGCTCCATCAGCGCGGCATTGTATTCATAGAAGGCGCGGCGTTCCTCATCCATGAGCGGATTGCCCGCCCAGGCCTCGGGAATCATCATCATCATCGCATGCGCCAGCGGATAGCCGCCCTGCACCAGGAACTCGAGCGCGTTATCGAAGCAAGCGGTGTCCGACTGGCCTTCGTAGGAGATCGGCCACAGCTTGTTGATGTCGCTGCCGAACAGCGGCGAGGATACCGACGCCTGCCGTGCCGCCATCCAGTTGACGTTGCCGCGTAATGTATTGATTTCGCCGTTATGCGCGATCATCCGGTAGGGATGCGCCAGCGACCAGGTTGGGAAGGTGTTGGTGGAGAAGCGCTGATGCACGAGCGCGAGCGCGCTCTCGAAATCCGGATCGTGCAGATCCGGATAGTAGCTGCCGAGCTGATCGGCCAGGAACATGCCCTTGTAGATCACCGTGCGGCAGGAGATCGACACCGGGTAATAGCCCGACAGTCGCCGCTCGCGTCGGCGATAGATGGCGTTGGAGATCGACTTGCGCAGCACGTAAAGCCGGCGCTCGAACTCGGCTTCGTCCTTGATCTTGCTGCTGCGCCCGATGAAGACCTGAAGATGTACCGGCTCGGTCGGCTTCACCGAAGCACCTAGACTGGAATTGTCGGTCGGCACTTCGCGCCAGCCGAGCAGCTCCATGCCATCGCGCACGATCATATCGCCGTAGATTTTGCGGATGACTTCGCGCCAGGCTTCGTCGCGCGGCATGAACAGATAGCCGATGGCATATTCGCCGGGTGGGGGCAGGCGGAAGCCGATCTCCGCCGCTTTGCTGACGAAGAATTTATGCGGGATCTGCACCAAGATGCCGGCGCCGTCGCCCGCGCGCGGATCGGCACCGGTCGCGCCGCGGTGCTCGAGGTTGAGCAAGATGGTGAGCGCGTCTTCGACGATCTTGTGCGATTTGCGGCCCTTGATGTCGGCGATGAAGCCGACGCCGCAGGAATCCTTGTCGAGCGCCGGATCATAGAGTCCCCGAGCCTCCGGCACGCCGGGGTCGGCGGAATCGGCAAAGTCGGAGGCGCGCAGCACCACGGGCTCCGTGGCCGCCGGGCCGCGTTCCGTCCTGCCGTGCCCGCTTCCCTTCATTTCCATCCTCATGCCGCACCTGCCTTGCTCGCGGCATACCGGCCACGACCGAAGGCGAAACTATTCAGCGAAGGCGGCCTTCTGGAAACCGTTCGCCGGCTTCACGAGGTCGCTAATCTTGGGCGCCAGGCAAAGCTTTCGCATCGCCGGCTGCCGCGCGGGGCCTTTGGCCAAATCAGGCCAGCGGGCTTCCGCGTAATCAATAGGACAATATTGCTGTCCTAAATGCAGATGTCAATTTCGCCTGCAAAATAGGACGACGCTTGATGGTTTAGTCTGTTCCGCCCCAAGAGGAACACGGACGGGCCCGTTGGCGCAATGGTGATTGCACGGCTAAGCAGACCGCCGCCCCAGCGCCGCCCCAATCGGGGCTATCGTTCGGGAGGGGGCGTCATTTTCGATGGGAAGAACGTGCCGTGAAAACCAGACTTGCGATTTGTCTCGCCTTCGCCGTTATCAGCTTGGCCGTTCCGTCCGTATCGGCTTCCGCGCAGGCCCTGTTGCCGCCTTACGAAATCACAACCAGCGTTCGATCGATGGGCCTCACGCCGATCAGTCCGCCGGTCCGCCGAGGCGCCCGCTATGTGTTGCGCGCGGTTGACGGCCGCGGAGCCGAGGTCACTGTCGCTGCCGACGCGCTGAGCGGACGCATTCTGTTGGTGCGTCCGGCAGGCCACGGCGGCGGTCGCGTCCATGCGGAGCGTTTCTATTCGCCGGCTTATCCGGAAGAATTCGTTCCGCCGCGCCGCGGGATCGAAACGCAGCGAAGCTACGAGCAACGGCAAGGCTACGAGCAGCAAGGAAATTACGAGCGGCAGCCGCCCCGCAATCCGCCAGAGCCATCCGTGATCAATGCGCCGCGCGACAATGCCAATGCGCTGCAAGTGCCGGCCCGGGCGCCATCTGCCGCAAAGCCGCCCGCGCCCAAAGTTGCCGCCAAACCGGCAGCCACGCCGCCCGCTGCTGCGGAATCCACCGCATCCAAGGAACAGTCCGACGTTACGACCGGCGCCACGGCTTCGCAGCCGCCGGCGGAAAATCCGGCCCTCGCGATTCCGCCGGTGCAGAACCTCGAATAGCTCGCGGCGGTATCTGCCGGCTGTTTGCGCCAATGCGGATCAGCCGCGCGTTGCCGCCGATCGCCAAGCTGCGTAGTTTCACAATGAACAGATCATTAAAAAAGCGCCCCGGAAAACCGGGGCGCTCTGTTGTCAGCACAGGGCGTGAATAGCGACGTCACGCCGCCTTGGCGTCGATCACCTTAGACTGGTCTTTCTTGCCGGCGCCATTTCCGATCGGAATATTGCGCGGCTTCTTCGCCTCAGGGATCTCGCGAACGAGGTCCACATGCAGCAGACCGTTCTCCAGTGCGGCGTTCTTCACCTGCACGTAGTCGGCAAGCTGGAAGATGCGCTCGAAAGTGCGCGCGGCGATGCCCTGGTAGAGCACCTCGTTGTTCTTTTCCTGCTTGTCGTGCTTTTCACCGCGGACCGTCAGCGTGTTTTCTTTCGCTTCGATCGACAGCTCGTCCGGGCCAAAGCCAGCCACGGCGATGCTGATGCGGTAGTCATTTTCGCCGGTCCGCTCGATGTTGTAGGGCGGATAACCGGGAGTGCCCTCGAAGCCGCCGGTCTGGTCGAGCATCGAGAACAGCCGGTCAAAGCCGACGGTGGAACGATAAAGGGGGGCGAGATCAAACGTACGCATAGGCATATCCTCCAAGTTTGAGCGACATGCGGGTGGTCCGCCGGATGGCCGAACCCAACCCGTGCGCAGCCATAAGGCCTGCGCATCCAAAAAGTAGGAATCGCGGCTGGCGGCTTCAAGGGGGCAGGCCGGGCTGGCGAGGGTGGGATGGTTAACGGAAAACTGCCGGAACTTGAGCCGTTGCGGAGGGCTGCTATAAGGCCTTCCGCAAGCGCACCCGGCCGGATCCACCTATGAAACTTGTATCGATCCCGGCCAACCCAGTCCCTGACGGCGTTGACACCGGGACTTTCCGCACCAGCGACGGGGTTTCGCTGCGCTACGCGCGTTGGGCACCGCCCGCGGGCCGCAAGGGCACCGTTTGCCTGTTCCAGGGCCGCGCCGAGTTCATCGAAAAATATTACGAGACGGCCGCGGACCTGCGCGCGCGCGGCTTCGCGGTGGCGACGCTCGACTGGCGCGGGCAGGGGCTCTCGGATCGACTGTTGCCCGATCCGCTTAGGGGCTATGTCGGCAATTTCGCCGAATACGACATCGACCTGCAAACCTTCATGCAGGAAGTGGTGCTGCCGGATTGCCCCCCGCCGATCTTTGCCCTTGGGCATTCGATGGGCGGTGCCATCCTGATACGCGCCGCACGCCAGGGTCACCGCTGGTTCGACCGCATCGTGCTTTCTGCGCCGATGATTGCCCTGCGCGGTGCGCGCAGCATGGGCGCGACGCGCGTTATTATCGGCGCCGCAAGGCTGCTTGGCATGGGAGCGTCCTACGTCCCCGGCGGAGACCGCATACCGGTGAATGCGCGGCCTTTCGTCGGAAATGTGCTCACGTCCGATCCGGTGCGCTACGCGCGCAACGCTGCAGTGCTGGAAGCGGAGCCCGCGCTCGGCGTCGCGGCGCCGACATTTTCCTGGGCGGATGCGGCCTTCAAAGTGATGAGCGACTTTTCGCAGCACGCCTATGCCGCCAATATCCGCCAGCCGATTCTGCTGATCGGCGCAGGCCACGACGCTGTCGTGTCGACGCAGGCGATCGAGAATTTCGGGATTAGATTGCGCGCGGGATCGCACCTGATCATAGCCGGCTCCGAGCACGAGATGCTGATGGAACACGACCGCTATCGTGGTCAGTTCTGGGCGGCCTTCGACGCCTTCGTCCCCGGCACGCCGCTTTTCGCCTAGGACGCGATCAGCAAAAGTAATAATTGGCGCATGATCTTATCGGCGAACCGGTTCCCACTTCGCCGGATCATGCGCGGTTGAGCAGTTCAAGCGCGGCGGCGTGCACGCGGCGATCCCCCGCCGCGACAATGCGGCCTCCGCTTTGCGGCGGCCCATTTTCCCAGGTGGTCATCACACCGCCGGCGCCGGTGACGATCGGGATCAGCGCCATCACATCATGCGGCTTTAGCTCGGTTTCGATGATGATGTCGATCAGCCCGGCCGCCAGCATGCAATAGCCGAAGCAATCGCCGCCATAACGCGACAATTGCGCCGCCTCCTCGACGCGCCGGAAAGATTCGCGGTCGGCGCTATTCATCAACCTCGGGCTGGTCGTGTAGATGATGGCTTTCGAAAGCGACGGGCAGGGGCGTACGTGCAGATCGCGATCACCGGCCGGGCCGCGGTAATGCGCAGCGCCGCCATCGCCGGCGAAACGCTCACCGGTGAAAGGCTGATGCATCATGCCGAATACCGGTTCGCCGAAGCGCGTCAGCCCAATCAGCGTTCCCCATACCGGCATGCCGGAAATGAAGGCTTTGGTGCCGTCGATCGGATCGAGCACCCAGACATATTCAGCGTCCGGCTGTTCCGAGCCATATTCCTCGCCAATGATGCCGTGCTCCGGAAAGGAATTGCGAATCAACGCCCGCATGGCGGCCTCGGCTGAACGGTCCGCGGCGGTGACTGGGTCGAAGGCTCCGTCCTCGCGCTGCTTGGTCTCCACCGTCAGAGCGGTGCGGAAGAATGGGAGGATGGTCTCGCCGGATACCGTGGCCAGCTTGTCAACAAAGGCCGCGAAATCGATTGCCGTCATTTGCCGCTCGCCGTCGGGGG
>JAXDOO010000372.1:0-4220 GCA_034668865.1 Alphaproteobacteria bacterium | reverse complement strand
ACCCCGTTCAACACGTCTCATGTGCCCGGCACGAACGGCCTGGCATTCGACGCTGATGGAAATCTCTGGACCGGGGACGGAACAACCGGCCAGGGCCGGGTCTGGAAGATCAACACCGCCGGCGTCGTCACCGAAATGTTTCGCGTGCAGCCGATGGCGAACGAACTCGATCCCAACACCAGCGGCGGCGTGGCCAACGTAGGCCGCGATGTGCGCACCTTGCCGCCGGGACTCATCCTCGTCACACCGACGAGCCGCAACGCCCAGAACGCCCCCGGAACTCCCACCCCCCCGCCTGCAGGGTCGCAGCCTCTCGTTGCAAACGGCCTGCAATTCACCAAACACGGCGATCTTTTGATCGCCGATACGGCGCGGGGCGCGATCTGGAAGGTGCGCCTAGACCGTAATGGCCAGGTGCGCAGCCGGATGGGTTGCGACACTACGTTTACCGCCAACACGCTCTGTCTTCAGGATAATATCTTTGTTCAACACCCACTGCTGGAGGGCGCCGACGGTTTCGTGCTCGACCATGACGATAACCTCTGGGTCGCCGCCAACGAACGCAACGCGATGGTGTTCGTGAGCGACAAAGGCGAGGTGACCGAGGTGTTCCGCAACGAGCCTGATCCGGCGACTGAACTGCGCAATACCGGACCGCTCGAAACTCCGACGAGTCCGGCCCTGTCCAATCTCACGTTATGTACAGCCAACTCCGACGGCAACCGCCGCGACAACTTCCCCAGTAGTGCGGGAGAGGTACCTAGCCCACCGCCCGTGAAGCTGGGCAAGATCTCTTGCATGGATCAGCGAGTGCATACACGGGGAGCCACGCTGCCCGTCCGCTGATCGCGCAGCGGGTTTCCAAGCGGCGCCAACGCCGGGCATCAGCCGCGTTGCCGAGACCGTAGCCGCGGTACACCGCCGCTGCGCCATAACTACCGCTTGCCATGCGCCAACGACGGGACGCAACCCTGCGTCCCGCTCGCGCTTGTTTTCGGCGCTTGGAAGCGAGATTAAATCGGCGGGGAGCGGAAGAAATCACACATGAGCCGGCCCTTCAACTTGTCCGCGTTGCGCGGGAAGCTCAGGCTCGACCAGGTGCAGATGGCCGAGCGCATGGGACTCGATACGCAAGATTATTTGGAGTTGGAGGCGTCACCGGAAAAAGTGCAGCGCCGCCATGCCATGCTGGCCCATCTGGCGAGCCTCGATGTCGCGATCGAGCGCGGGCAACCGGGCCTTGCGAGCACCACCATGCGGGAGAAGATTCTCGCCTGGCATCGATTGCAGATGGCGCAGGCCCCGAACGCGTAACTGGAGCCTCCGCTCCGTCACCGCTGAATCCGGGCTCAGTCCAGTTCCACCACCAGGCCTTCACGAATGGTCACGCGGCGATCCATGCGCGCGGCCAATTCCATATTGTGTGTCGCGATGATGGTCGCCAGGCCCGACGAGCGGACGAGCTGGAGCAAGCTGCCGAAGACATGGTCGGCGGTGTGCAGGTCGAGATTGCCGGTCGGCTCATCGGCCAAAAGGATGTGCGGCGCATTGGCGACCGCGCGCGCGATCGCGACCCGCTGCTGCTCGCCGCCGGAGAGCTCGGCCGGCCGGTGCAGCAGGCGCTCGCGCAAGCCGAGATAACCCAAAAGCTCTGCCGCGCGTCGCCGCGCCTCCGGTCTCGACAGACCCTTGATCATCTGCGGCAGCATGACGTTTTCCACCGCGGAGAATTCCGGGAGCAGGTGATGCGCCTGATATACGAAGCCGATTTCGGTGCGGCGTAAGCGCGTGCGCTCGGCGTCGGAGCGGCCCGAAGTCCCAACGCCATTGATGTAGACCTCGCCCGCATCGGGATGCTCGAGCAGGCCTGCCATGTGCAGCAGCGTCGACTTGCCGGCTCCCGATGGCGCCACCAGTGCCACGGATTGTCCCGCCCATACCGCAAGCTCGGCCCCCTGGAGGATGTCGAGCATCTCGTCGCCCTGCCGGTAATGCCGCTCGACGGCCTGCAGGAAGATGGCCGGAATTTCTTCCCCGGCGCCCGCTTCAACGTTACTCATAACGAAGCGCCTCCACCGGATCGAGACGCGCGGCACGCCACGCCGGATAAAGCGTTGCGAGGAAGGAAAGCGCGAGCGCCATCACCACCACCGCGGTGGTCTCCCCGACATCCATGTCGGCAGGCAGCTGCGAGAGGAAATAGAGCTCGGGCGAAAACAATTCGGTATTGGTCATCCACGACAGGAACCGGCGGATGGACTCCACATTGAGGCAGACCACCGTGCCAAACAGCAATCCGACCAGCGTGCCGACCACGCCGATGGCAGCACCGGTGATGAGGAAGACGCGCATGATGGCCCCCTGCGTTGCGCCCATGGTGCGCAGGATTGCGATGTCCCTGCCCTTGTCCTTCACCAGCATGATCAGGCCGGAGACGATGTTGAGCGCGGCAACCAGCACGATCAAGGTGAGGATCAGGAACATCACGTTGCGTTCGACCTGCAGTGCGTTGAAGAAGGTGGCATTGCGCTGACGCCAGTCGACCATGAAAATCGGCCGTCCGGCGGCGTCGTTGACGAGCTTCCGATATCGTTCCACCTGATCGGGGTCGTCGCCATAGACTTCGATCGAGGTGACATCGCCGGCGCGGTTGAAATAAGCCTGCGCCTCTTTCAGCGGCATGAAGACAAAGGCGGCGTCGTATTCCGACATGCCGATCTCGAACACAGCCGAGATCTGGTAGGACTTGATGCGCGGCGTCGTACCCATCGGCGTCACTGCGCCGCGCGGCGCGACCAACGTGACATTGTCACCGGCGCGCAGCGAGAGCTGGTCGGCCAGCCGCCGGCCGATGGCGACGCCCTCACCCTCGTCGAAACCGTCCAAGCTGCCCTGTTTGATGTTGCGGGCGATGGAGGTGAGCTTGTTCAGATCGTCGGACCGAACGCCCCGCACCAGCACGCCCGAAGCGTTGAACGGCGAGGACGCCAATGCCTGACCTTCGACCACCGGGGCAGCCAGCCGGATGCCCGGCACCTTGGAGATCCGCCCGGCCACGGCCTCCCAATCCGTCAATGGAGAATCGATAGGCTGAACAAGAAGATGGCCGTTGAGTCCGAGAATCTTGTCGAGGAGTTCCGCGCGGAAACCATTCATCACCGCCATAACGATGATCAGGGTCGCGACGCCGAGCATGATCCCCAGAAAGGAGAAACCGGCGATCACGGAGATAAAACCTTCCTTGCGGCGCGCGCGCAGATAGCGCCGCGCCAGCATCCATTCAAACGGGGCAAAGGCTGACGTGCCGGTGGGCTCGCTCATGAAAATGTCCTTGGCCGGATTTCATCCGATTCTGGCGCGCTCAAGCTAGCACCCCGGTGCCGGATCGAACGCAGCGCACAGATTCATTGCGTGAGGAGCGCAAGCGCATCGGCCGGCGCGAGCAGTTGCCGACTACCATCCGCGCGCTTCTTGAGTTCGAGCTTGCCTTCTGCGAGGCCCTTCGGGCCGACGATGATCTGCCAGGGAATGCCGATGAGGTCGGTCGTGGCAAACTTGGAGCCCGGCCGCTCGTCGAGGTCGTGATAGAGAACATCGATCCCCTTGCCTTGCAGATCGCGATAGAGCCGCTCGCACGCCGCATCGGTGTCCGAGCCGCCCTGCTTCAAATTGAGGATTGCGACCTTGAACGGCGCCACCGCCTCCGGCCAGATAATCCCCGCGTCATCGTGTGAGGCTTCAATGATGGCCGCAACGAGGCGGCTTGGGCCGATGCCGTAGGAGCCCATGTGGACGGGCCGCTCGGTGCCGTCGGGTCCCGCCACGACCGCCTTCATCGGCTCGGAGTATTTGGTGCCGAAATGAAAGATGTGGCCGACCTCAATGCCACGCGCGGAAACCTGCTTGTCGGAGGCGACGGCGCTGAAGGCCGCGGCGTCATGCTTTTCCGACGTTGCGGCGTAGAGCGCGGTCCATTGATCGACCGTGCCTTGCAGTGCATTGACGTCTTCGAAATTCACGTCCGCACCGGGAGGCGTCATGTCGAGATAGTCGCGGTGGCAGAAGACCTCGCTCTCGCCGGTGGATGCCAGAATGATGAATTCGTGGCTGAGGCTGCCGCCGATCGCTCCGCTCTCTGCCGCCATAGGGATCGACTTCAGGCCCATGCGCGCGAAGGTACGCAGATAGGCAACGAACATCTTGTTATAAGCGTGCCGCGC
>JAXDOO010000371.1:0-6271 GCA_034668865.1 Alphaproteobacteria bacterium | reverse complement strand
TGATGACGCCCTCGCCTGGCACGATGGCGCGCAGCGCGGCGAAAATGCGGTCACGCCGCGCCAAAACCTTGGTATCAGCCTCGGGCATTTTCATCGCGCCAACCCTGTCTCCCGCTTGTGTCCCGTGCAGGGACCTTCTGAACGACCATACTGGCCAAACGCAACGAAGCGACGAATACTGCATTGACATGCGTTGTGATCCTTCGCATCGAAAGCGGCCCATCGCCGTGATCGGCACGAAGCAAACGCCAGGTGACCTAACCTAGTCGGATTTTCACGGGAGAGACAGATATGCGGCTTTATTCGCTGGCCCTCGTTGCCGCCGCCCTTGCCTTGCCGTCAGCCGCCGCGAAGGCGCAGGATCTGGCAGCGGGCGAGCAATCATTCAAAAAATGCCTGCCTTGCCATTCGGTCGGCGAAGGGGCAACCAATAAGGTCGGACCGCAGCTCAATGGCCTCGACGGGCGGAAGGCCGGCACAACCCCGGACTACTCCTATTCCGAGGCCAATAAGAATTCCGGCCTGGTTTGGAGCGAAGCGGCGTTCAAGGAATATATCCAGAACCCGATGGGCCAGATGCCCGGCACCAAAATGGCTTTCCCGGGCATCAGGAACGAAACCGAAATTAGCAATCTCTGGGCGTATTTGAAGCAGTTCGGCGCGGAAGGTAAGATCAAGTAAGCTGTCTTCCGGAAGGAACGGGTGCCAATGCCCAAGGACATTGTCGTCAATCTCATGGTTGCAGGCTCGCGCGACGCCGCGGCTACTTATGCGGTTTCGGTCGCCAAGACGTTCGACGCGCATCTGGCCGGCATCGCTTTCGCCTACGAACCAGTGCTGCCGGCAATTGTCGGCGGTGGCATCCCGGAATCAGTGATCGAGGAGCAGCGCGAGGAAAACGAAAAAGCGGCGAAGAATGCGGTCGCGCAATTCGAGGTGGCGGCCAAGGACGTAGAGCATGAGACGCGCATCGTGCCCGCCTCTCTGGCCGGCGCTGCCGATACTTTCGGCGAGATCGCCCGGGTTTATGATCTAGCCATCGTCGGGCAATCGGAACGCGACCGGGTCGGTCCGGAAGAGCTGATTGTGGAAGGCGGGCTGTTCGGCTCGGGGCGGCCGATCCTGGTGGTGCCAGCTGACTATCAGGGCGGCATGCGGCTAGACCGCGTGTTGGTCTGCTGGAACGGCGGGCGCAACGCCGCGCGCGCCACCGCCAATGCCATCCCATTTCTGCGGCGGGCCAATGCGGTAGAGGTCATCACCGTCGGCACAGAGGCGTCAACCGCCGCGGAAACGTCGGCCGCTGATCTCAGCCGCCATCTCGCCCGCCATGACATCAAGGCGGAAGTGAAACGGATCGAACCCGGCAACCTGAAAGTCTCCGCCGCAATCCTGAACTATGCAGCCAAGAGCGGTGCCGGCATGCTGGTGATGGGAGGCTACGGGCATTCGCGCCTGCGCGAATTCATCCTCGGGGGCACCACGCGCGGCGTACTTGCAGCCATGACCGTGCCGACCCTGATGTCGCACTGACCGGCATTACTTTAGCGATTTCGCGAAAGAAGCGATGGCGGCGACGACCTGCCCGTCGAGTCCGTTGAAGCCGTGATAGGCTTTCGCCTCGCAGGGATCGCCAACGTTCATCCCGCCATCCATCCACACCACTTTCACCCTATCGCCGCCCCAAGCCTGAAACGGGCCAACCTGTGCCGGCGGTGTCTTCCGGCAGGCATCCTGACGGTGATGGACGACAAGGGTTGGCGGTAGGACCGAGGCCGATCCTATTCGGGAGCTAACATCGGAGAGAAAACCTGCTGTCAAAACCAGCCCGTTTGGGCGCGCCGATAGTCCGTTGGGTGCCCGCAGGGTTCCCCGGCTGGTGCCGGCGATCACAACTTTGGGTGCCACGCTGCGCATGTATTCGACTGCAGCTGCAATGTCGGTCCCGGCGTCGATGGTGAGGGTGGCCACGCCGTGGCTCAGATAGGCTTGGCGCGTTCTTACAAGCTGGTTGTTGCGCAAAGCGCTGAAGCTGCCATCCGCATGGATGTCGAGCCTGCCGTGGCCGCCGGGAATAAGAATCACCGCCGTCTGAGCTGAGGATGGCTTGTTGAGAAGCGCATAAGCGCTGCCGATTTTCACCGCCTGCTCTGCCGCCGCTGCGTGAGGTAGCACGGCAACCAAGAAGGTCGCGACGATCGCGTTGTAGATGAACATGCAGACCCTCCGCTTTGGATCAGGATAACGCCGTTGCCCACGCCCGTCCCCGGCGCACGCGGTAATCGCGGGCCTCACTCGTCTGCCAGCGGCAGCGCCGTCTGCACCACCAGACCGCGTGCCCGCGCATCCACGATCCCGAGCGCCCGTAACGCTAGCAGCGTCAGCGTCTGCACCGCGAGCCGCGACTTGGCGGGGTCATCGGCGGCCGAGGCGAGCGGGCCGATCAGACCTTCCACCAACGCTCCGACCAGTGCCGCGGCGGATAACGCGGCGTCCTGCGCCGGCAGATGCCCGTCATTGATCGCCGCCCGGATACGCGTCTCGAGCTCGCGGGCGATGGACTGGCGATAGACCAGCCGTACGGCATCGACCTCCGCTTCCACGGGCTCCGTCAGCATCGCCCAAGTGAGACGGCGCGCCCGCAAGGCCCGCATGGCAAAGGTGGCGATAGCTGCCGGGAGCGCGGACAGCGGCCCGGGCGCCGCTTCCGCCGCAAGCCGCATGGCGGCGCTTTCCTGCTCGGCCACAACCGTGGCCAGTTCGGCGACCAGGTCGGTCTTGGCCGGGAAATAGCGATAGACGGTACCGGCAGCGATAACGGCCCGCTCGGCGACCGGTGCAATTTGAACCGCTTCCATGCCGCCCTCGTTCGCTGCGAAGCGTGCTGCCGTCAGAATGGCGTCACGCCTGGCGGCGAGCCTGCGACTAACTTTCTCGGTGCGGCGATAGGCCATGGCTTCGCGTGGTTCAAAACTGTGAACCACGATTCATGGCAGGTCGGCAAGGATTAAGGAAGCGGATCAGGCCGCGCTTTCAATGACCGATGAAGACAATATCAGGCCTGCGGCTGCGGCTCGAGCGGCCCGGTGCCGGGCTCCGGTCGCGGACGACCTTTCCCGGCCGGCGGCACCGCGGAAGCGCGCGGCGTCAGCGGCTCGATCACCGATTCGCGCACCGGCCGCTTGCCGGCAATCAGATCCTTGATCTCGTCACCTGTCAGCGTTTCGAATTCAAGCAGACCCTTGGCCAAAATCTCGAGATCGGGGCGCTTATCGGTGAGGATCTTCTCGGCCTCGGCATAGCCGGCCTCGACCAGACGCCGGATCTCGGCGTCGATCTTGCGGCTGGTCTCTTCCGAGACGTTCTGCGTGCGCGCCACGGAATAGCCGAGGAAGACCTCTTCCTGGTTCTCGCCATAGGCCACCGTGCCGAGCTCGGACGACAGGCCCCAGCGCGTCACCATCATGCGGGCGAGCTTGGTCGCCTGCTCGATGTCGGAGGCGGCGCCGGAGGTCACCTTCTCATTGCCGAAGACGAGTTCTTCCGCCACGCGGCCGCCCATCATGATGGCAAGGCGCGATGTCATCTGCTCCCGGCTCATCGACAACTTGTCGCGTTCCGGCAATTGCATGACCATGCCCAGCGCGCGGCCGCGCGGGATGATCGTGGCCTTGTGCACCGGATCGGTCGCCTTGACGTTGAGCGCGACGATGGCGTGGCCGCCTTCGTGATAGGCGGTCAGCAGCTTCTCTTCCTCGGTCATCACCAGCGACTTGCGCTCCGCGCCCATCATGACCTTGTCCTTGGCGTCCTCGAACTCGGCCTGCGTGACCATGCGCTTGTTGCGGCGCGCCGCCATCAGCGCCGCCTCATTAACAAGGTTGGCGAGATCGGCGCCGGAGAATCCAGGCGTGCCGCGGGCGACGGTCTTCAGGTTCACGTCGGGCGCCAGCGGCACCTTGCGGATGTGGACCTTGAGGATGTGCTCGCGGCCGACGATGTCGGGGTTCGGCACGACCACCTGCCGGTCGAAACGGCCGGGGCGCAGCAGCGCCGGATCCAGCACATCAGGCCGGTTGGTGGCGGCGATCAGGATGATGCCTTCATTGGCCTCGAAGCCGTCCATCTCCACCAGCAACTGGTTGAGCGTCTGTTCGCGCTCGTCATTGCCACCGCCGAGACCGGCGCCGCGATGGCGGCCGACCGCGTCGATTTCGTCGATGAAGATGATGCAGGGCGCGTTCTTCTTCGCCTGCTCGAACATGTCACGCACGCGAGAGGCGCCGACGCCGACGAACATCTCGACGAAGTCGGAGCCGGAAATGGTGAAGAAGGGCACGTTGGCTTCGCCCGCGACCGCGCGCGCGATCAGCGTCTTGCCTGTGCCCGGAGGGCCGACCAGCAGCACGCCGCGCGGAATGCGTCCGCCGAGCCGCTGGAATTTGCCCGGGTCGCGCAGGAATTCGACAATCTCCTGCAGGTCGGACTTGGCTTCGTCGACGCCGGCGACGTCTTCAAAGGTAACGCGGCCGTGCGCTTCGGTCAGCAGCTTGGCGCGCGACTTGCCGAAGCCGAGCGCTTTGCCGCCAGCTCCCTGCATTTGCCGCGACAGGAAAATCCACACCCCGATCAGGGCGATGAACGGCAGCCACGACACGAGCAGCGAGACGAACCACGGCACGCTGTCGCCCTGCGGCCGTGCGGTGATCGAGACGCCCTTGCCGTAGAGACGCTGCACCAGGTTCGGGTCGCTCGGCGCATAGGTCTGGAAGCTGCGGCCGTCTGTGAAGGTGCCGTGGATCTCCGGTCCCTGGATCAGCACGTCGCGCACGCGGCCTTGATCGACCTCGTTGAGCAACTGCGAGAAAGAAATGTCCTGGGACGCCGTGCGCTGGTTAGGATTCTGGAACAGCGTGAACAGAGCCAGCAGCAGTAGAACGATAATGACCCAAAGAGCAAAATTGCGGAGGTTCGCGTTCATTAGGCGTCCTTCATGGGCGCGCACAGACACCCAGTGAAACGGTATGTGTGAGCTTTCGGGCCTGGCCTGACCCCTGTCCCTCGATCCATGTAGGTATCAAGCATCTTCCTGCCAAGGCAACCAAGCCGATTCTGCTCAGTTTAGCGGCCCTCCCGGCCCTTTGTTAGTCACCCTCTGAGGCGTGGTTAAGGCATTCGCCTCGGCGGCGCCCGTTCAACCGTGAGCCCTTCCGGGGTCACGGTGACCATCGCTCCGGCCAATGTGCGGCGAAACCGCCCGTCTTTGGGCTGTTTTGCGGTAACCGCCGCGTGTAGCGCCTCCAGCTTGGCCAACTCGACCGGGCCCTCGTTACCGGCCATTGTGACAGCGCGCCCGAGGAGCCGCAGCGCCACTTCCGCCGGCAGGACCGCGAAATGGCGCGCTGCCATCTCGATCCGGCTGCCGGAGGCCCAGTTCCCCTGCGCCAGCTTGGCCGCCTCTTCGACGGTTGCCTCCAGCGCCGCCTCGGCACGCCGTAAGCGTCGGGCCAGCACGGCCAACCGCTTGGCGTCGAGCCCCTCCTCCACCAGCGTCGGCATCAGTCCGCGCAACCGTACGCGGGCGAAACGGGGATCAAGGTTGGAAGGATCATCGATGAAGGGAATTTTGGCTGTGCGCAGCGTAGCGAGAAGCCGCGCTTTCGGAATCTCGAGCAAGGGTCTTGTCAGTGTCAGCTCTCCGAGCCACGTCTCGCGCGCCATGCCGGAAAGACCTGTGGGACCGCTGCCGCGAAGAAGACGCATCAGGACGGTCTCGGCCTGATCGTCGAGCGTGTGGGCGGTAAGGATATGCGATGCGCCGGTTTTGACGGCCGCCTCGGAGAGAAGCCGATAACGCGCCATGCGCGCTTTCTCCTGCAAGCCGCTCTTCGGCTTCGCTCCGGTCCAGCGCAAGATGCGGTGGGAAACGCCCAGCGAGCGCGCGAGACGGGTAACCTGCTTTGCCTCGGCGGCCGATCCCGCACGCAGTCCATGATCGACGGTTACCGCGAGAAGTTTTGGCCCGCGCCTGCGCGCTTTGCGCCAGCGCGCGGCCAGAAAGAGAAGCGCGGTGGAATCCGGCCCGCCCGAAACGGCGAGCACGATGGCCGGTGCGGAAACAAGGTCTGCAAATAAATCGTTGGCTTCCGCCCGCGAAACCGGCTGCGCAGAAATCGCCGCCTTAGCAGCGGACACGCTTCTGTTCCGCCGCCACGTTCTTCTTCACATTCGCCGAGGCACTGGCGTATTTGCGGCCGATCTCACCCCAGGC
>JAXDOO010000370.1:0-8250 GCA_034668865.1 Alphaproteobacteria bacterium | reverse complement strand
GGGCAGAGCGTGCGCCCATGCGGTTTCGAGCGCCGCCTTGAGTTCGGCGGCGCCGAGCTTCGAAAGCGTGGCGGTGGTCCAGCCTTGTTTGCCCCATGCGTTCGGAACCGGCGAAAAGGCTTCCGGGCCCAGCATGCATTTGAATTCCTGCTCGTCGGGCGTGAACTTGAAATTTGCAGTGCGGCCGTCGGCGGCGAGCGTGACGTAGATGCGGACGACTTTGAATGCCGCGCGGTCGAAGTGTGGCGCCTCGGATGTGCCTTCCAGCGATAGCGCCAAGCGGCGCAAGTCCTTGCCCGTTGCCATGGCGGCGCCTTACCCCAAATCCGTCGCCAGTTTGCGAACTGTCAGACGCCGCCGGTATTGCCCCAGGTGAAGGCGAGCCTGTGGGGCGGATCGAGTTCGGTGATCCGGCTCTGCATCCGGTGCTCGTCGGAGAAACCGGGCGGCCGCTGGCCGGGCGGGTGGGTCAGCTCGTCGTTTCGCCAGACCAATTCGAAGGGCGCGTCGACCGTCATCGCCATCTCGCGCGGCCAGCCACTGTCGGCGCAGGTCGCTCTCCGTGAGATACGCCCAGACGCGCTCGATCGGGCCGGGCAGAAGGCGCTGGATTTTCAACGTGGCAGGCTCGGTCAGCGCGCCATAGGGGTCAGGGGTCGCGCGGTCGTTGATTTAGCGGTCTCCCTTGGTGCGGGCTTTGCGCGCGTCGTCCTCGCGGAGGAGGCGTTCCAGGACGTTCAGGCGATCGATCCAGAAGCGTTCGTAGAAGTTCAGCCACTGGTGGGCGCTGGCCAGCGGCCCCGGATCGAGGCGACAAAAATGGGTGCGGCCGCGCACCTCGCGACGGATCAGCCCGGCGCTCTCCAGTGCCTTGATGTGCTTGGAGGCGGCCGCGAGCGAGATCGCGAAGGGCTTCGCCAGTTCGCCGACCGTGCGTTCGCCGTCGGCGAGTTCGTGAAGCATCCGCCGCCGTGTCGCGTCGCCGAGAGCGTGAAAAATCGTGTCGAGCTGAGGTGTCTGTAATTCAACCATACGGTTGAATATAAGGGCAAATTTTGCGATAGTCAACCGTTTGGTTTAATGACATGTGTTTCCACGTCATTCCAATGTATTAGCGTAGACTCTTCAGGGTCATTGCCAAGCATTTTTTGCGACGGGGCGCACACGGGGCGCATACGTCACACAAAAATCCGATCCAGCGGCCGGCGTCAGGACAACGCGTGGTCTACGACCTGACCCAGCAACCACTGGGCACGACTGAGCGGGAGTGAGCCGCGGGTTTAATCTAAGCTCTGCGCCAACCTGCGAAGTGCCTCGCGCGGCTGATCCTCAATCGGGTCGCCGTGGGAGACGAGCACACGTTTAAGCATGCGATCATCCGCCCAGCTTTCAAGCTGTGCTTTTAGCGCCGGCTTGTCCTTGACGATCTTAAACCTTGCATAGATCGGAAACATTGGCGCATCGCCGGCAAAACCCGTGAACCGCCGTACCCAACCAGCAAATCCCGGGGAAGGCCGCATATTGCCGATCAGGTCATTCAACACCAGCGTCGTCCCGCCGGCTCTGCGCACGACCAGCCCCGCTTCCTGTCCAGCCGTGCCGCCAACCGTTAAAAATTCTACGTCGGGATCGGCCGTCACAATCTGCGTGGCGTCGACGGGTAGGACCTTCTCGACCGCGGCGCGGGCGCCCGCGGGGGCGATGATACGTAGCGTCGGATAGCGATCTTTCCATATCTTCATGTCGAGGCGGTGGAACGAACCGGGCACCACCAGAAAACTCGGTGGACCCAGTTGCTCCAGTTTTGCCATCTCGTTTTCGTCGAGCGCCATTGCGCTGTAGATGATGAGCCGACGATCGTGCAGCCGTACGACCGTCATGCGGCGCGGAAAATCCATCAGCGGCATATGAATGGTTCCGACCACCGTCAGAATGCCATCACCGACCTCCGTGAGCTTACCGTGCGGCAGCACAGTCCATTCCTGGTGGATGCCCGGCATGTTAGGAGCCTTCTCGAACGTCGCGCGGAAAAAACCGTTCCGGCGCCGTCTTAACAGGTTCGGATCAACCGTTTTTCGCAAACCGATACGGATCAAAACACGCCAGGTCGGGATCTGGCGATCCGGTCAGCTCGGCGGTCAGCAATTCGGCTGCCAGCGCCGCAAAGGTAATGCCGTTCCCACCAAATCCGCTGGCGAGCCAAACCCGATCGCTGTTGGCTGCGCGGCCGATGGCCGGCAGACCGTCGGGTGAGCTGCCAAACACGGCCGCCCAGCGTTCGCGAGGCTCGATGGACGCACCGACCAATCCCGCAAGGCTGGCCGCAAGCGCCTGGGCTTTTTCCGGGATCAGCGCGTCACGCTGCCGCGCGTTGTCGAAACTCTCGTCGCCGCCGCCGGCGATCACCCGGCCGTCGGGATCGACGCGGGCATAAAGATAGCCATGCGCGGCTTGCCAGATCATCGCGCCCTCGCGCCAGAGCGGCGCGGTGCCCGGCGCAGTGGCGATGGCATAAGTCGACCTGAGCGCGAAGGCGGCGGGAAGAAAAAGGCGCGGGCGCTCGTAACCGCTGGCGAGGATGACGTGACGTGCCCGTACCTCGCCCTGATCGCTTACCAGCACAACGGCGTCCGCATCGTGCGCGATACGAAGCGCGTTGGCGGGATAGCTTACTGTCGTACCGCCTTGACGCGCATTGGCAAGCAGCGCCAGCGTCAGCCCGAGCGGATTGGTCTCAAAGCTCTCGCTCGAGACAATCGCCGGGCGCGGCGCGATTCCGAAGCGTTCGGCCGTAGCCTCGGCCTGCAGGAAAACGGAGGGCAGCCCATGCCGGGCGCGCAGTTCTGCCTCCGCGCGCAGTCCTTCGCCATCGAGCACGTCACCGTCGAGATAGAGACTCGGGCGAGATCTGTGGTCGGACGCTATATCCTCCCGCTCGCATCTTTCCCACAGTCCAGTCGCCGCGCGATGGACACGCCGCCACCGCCGCGCCGCCTCCTGTACCCCGAGCTTGCGAGCGAGATGCGTGAAGGGGACGTCGGCTTCCCAGAGAACGAGGGCGGTGGAGGCCGAAGTGCTGCCGTGTCCGGGTCGGCGGCGGTCCAGCAGCGCGACCGCGAGCCCGGCGGCAGACAAGCGCTCGGCCAGCATCGCGCCCATAATGCCGGCGCCACAGATCGCGACGTCCACCAGCCCCTCGGGCAGCCTGTCGCCCGGCGCAAATTCGGGAACGCCATCGTCCCACGGGGCTGCACCGCTCCTGAGATCGTGCCGCTCGGTAAGGTCCATGCGTTACCGATTATGCTAGAGCCAATTTATGAGGGGACAGGCCATGGCCATCACCATCTACGGCATCAAGAACTGCGACACCATGAAGAAGGCCCGCGCCTTTCTCGACAAGAAGGGCGTCGCCTGCGATTTCCACGATTACAAGACAAAGGGTATCGAGCGCGGGAAGCTGGAGGGCTGGGCAAAGAAAGTGGGCTGGGAGACTTTGCTCAACAAGGCCGGCACCACGTTTCGGAAACTGCCCGATAAGGAAAAAGAAGGCCTCACCGAGGCCAAGGCGATCGCGCTGATGCTGGCGCAGCCCTCGATGATCAAGCGCCCGGTGCTTGAGCTTGGTGGCGGCAAGCTCCTGATCGGGTTCAGGCCCGAGGATTATGCTGCCTTGAAGTGATCTCACATGAAAAACTAGGAGGAAGCCCTTGATCCCGCCCTCTTTCTTTGCCACATCCAGCCCATGAATCAGCCCATCAGCGCCGCGGAAATCAGCGCCAAAACCTCGCCGCTGGCCGCCGAAGTACAGCGCCGGCGCACCTTCGCCATCATCTCCCACCCGGACGCCGGCAAAACCACCCTGACCGAAAAACTGCTGCTGTTCGGCGGCGCCATCCAGCTCGCCGGACAGGTGAAGGCCAAGCGCGACCGCCGCTCCACGCGATCCGACTGGATGGCGATCGAGCGCGAGCGCGGCATTTCCGTCGCCACCTCGGTAATGACCTTCGAATACGATGGCCGGGTGTTCAACCTTCTGGATACGCCGGGCCACGAGGACTTTTCCGAGGATACCTATCGCACGCTCACTGCCGTCGATTCCGCCGTGATGGTGATCGACGCCGCCAAGGGCATCGAGGCGCGCACCCGCAAGCTGTTCGAGGTCTGCCGGCTGCGGGATATCCCGATCATCACTTTCATCAACAAGATGGACCGTGAAAGCCGCGATCCCTTCCATCTGCTGGACGAGATCGAGAAGACACTGGCGCTCGACACCGCGCCGATCACCTGGCCGATCGGGCAGGGGCGCGATTTCGTCGGCACTTTCGATATTGCTTCCGGCAAAGTGCGGCTGCTCGATGCCGACGGCAAGACCGGCGATTTGCAGGACATGTCGCTTGCCGAGATCGCCGCGCTGAAGCCGACTTTCGATCCGCCCGTGCTGGCCGAAGAACTGGCGCTGGCGCAGGACGCCTGCGGCGAGTTCGATTTGGCTTCCTTTCGCGAAGGGCATCTGACGCCGGTGTTCTTCGGCTCGGCGCTAAAGAATTTCGGCGTGAAGGACCTGCTCGACGCGATTGCGGCTTATGCGCCGCCGCCGCGCTCGCAGACCGCCGGCAACCGCCGTGTCGAGGCCGAAGAGCCGCACATGAGCGCCTTTGTCTTCAAGATCCAGGCCAACATGGATCCGAACCACCGCGACCGCATCGCCTTCGCGCGTCTTTGTTCCGGCAAGCTGACGCGCGGCATGAAAGTGAAACAGGTGCGCACCGGCAAGCCGATGACCCTGAGTTCGCCGGTGTTCTTCTTCGCGCAGGACCGCGCCATCGCCGATGAGGCCTTTGCCGGCGACGTGGTCGGGATTCCCAATCACGGCACGCTGCGCATCGGAGACACGCTGACGGAAGGCGAGGAGATGACGTTCGTCGGCGTGCCGCATTTTGCCCCGGAAATCCTGCGCCGCGTGCGACTGATGGATGCCATGAAGGCGAAGAAGCTGAAACAGGCCTTGCAGGAAATGGCGGAGGAAGGCGTGGTGCAAGTGTTTCGCCCGCTCGACGGCTCGCCCGCTTTGGTCGGCGTGGTGGGACCGCTGCAACTCGACGTGCTGAAGGTGAGGCTGAAAGACGAATACGGCCTGCCGGTCGATTTCGAGCCGACGGAATTCCAGATGGCGCGCTGGATCGCCGCGGAAGACCGCAAGAAGCTGGAGGACTTTGTTTCCGCCAACAATTCCAGCATTGCCGAGGATTTGGACGGCGATGCAGTGTATCTCGCGAAAAATCAATTTTATTTAGATTACACCCGCGAGCGCGCGCCTGACATCGTCTTCACCGACATTAAGGACGTGAAGAATAAAGAGGCAAAGTGACCGCCTCGCGGCTGGTGCCGGCCGGAATACCGTTCTAGGGTCGTGGCGGGGAAAGGGCCAACCACTTCCCCACGGGGAGCTCCAAATGTTGAATAAGACATTGCTTTATCTCTTAGGCGCCGCGAGTCTTGCCTTCGCTGCCACGCCGGCTTCTGCGCAGATTTTCGGCTCCAAACTCAATCACGAGCCGACTGGCGCCGAGCAGTGTTGGGACGCCGCGGCCAGAGCTCGCCGCATGTGCACCTGGGTGATGACAATCGCGCAGCAGAATGTCGGTAAGGAGCCGGCGCCGAAAAACGGAACGATAGCATTAATTCGCCTGCGCGCCTGCGCGCCCGGCGGCTCGTTCGTGCTGCAGCTCGCAAGACTAAATGCGGCGGGTGACAGGGCGCGTGTAACCCGCACCGGCCCTGCCATCGTTTACAAAGGCAGCCCGGGCTGCAATCTCATCGAGACATTCGAGGTCAACGTGCCCGTGCTTACGGGCGAGCATCTCGCTGTCGTCGCCCCGGAACTGAGATTCATCTACAACGCCAGCGGCGATGGCACGCATGTGTTCGATCCGATCCTGCCGGATGGCGGACCGTTCCGCATTCCCAGCAATGTCAACGGCTCCGGCATCCTGTTGCTGCAGGCCGAATACGCGCCATAGCCTAGCGGAAGTTACGCGGCAGGCTGTTGTGGATGGCGGTTGCGGCGACGGCGGCATGGCCGGTCGCGACACTGATCTGATGCAGATCGGTCACGACGTCGCCGGCCGCGTAAAGCCCCTTTACCGAGGTGCGCTGCTTGTCATCGACATGCAGATTGCCGATGTCGTTGCAGCGGGCGCCGAGATTGGTGGCGAGCTCTGAACGCACGGCGCAACCGAGCGCGGGATAAAGCACATCGATCGGCAGGCGGCGTCCTTCCGCGAATACGGCGCTGATCTTTTCGCCGCTGCGCTCCACATCAAGGACGCGCTCTTCCACCATGATGCCCGCCCGCTTGAGTTCCTCGGCGCGTTCTCTTGGCGGGTCCTCGGTCGGCAGCAGCATCACATCGCTGCTGTAGGTGCGCAGGAACTGCGCTTTGGGTGCCGCCGTGTGCAAAGGCCCCAGCACGCCGATGCGCTTGTCCAAGGCTTCAAAGCCGTCGCAGACCGGGCAAAAGCGTAGCGCGCCGCGGTAGATCGCATCCTTTAGACCGGGCAGCTCCGGAGCCTCATCAACAATGCCGGTGGCGAGCAGAACCTGCTTGGCGCGGATTTCATTGCCGCCGACGCCCGCAACAAAGACATCGCCCTCCTTGCGGAGCGCATCAACGCGCGCTTTCTGCAAGCGCGCGCCATAGGTTTCGGCCTGCTCGCGCAGCTCGGCCAACAGCTTTGGTCCCGAGATGCCGTCCGGGAAGCCGGGATAATTATGCGACTCCGGAATAAGCCGCGCACGGCTCTGGTCGTCATCGACCAGCAGCACATTGCGGCGGTAGCGGGCGAGATAAATCGCTGCCGTCAGCCCGGCGGGTCCGCCGCCGATGATGAGACAGTCAAGTTGGGAAGCTTCAGCGGCGTCGTAGGACATGGCCGGTTAACACCGGCCGCGGCCTTCGGTTCAAGCCGGCGGGCGAAAAGACTGCAAGCTGCGCGACGGGAAATCGTAGAGCCTGCCGGTCTCGGTGAAGTCGGGGAAGCAAAGCGGCACGATGCTTTCGGCTACCTGCGCGGGCTTGGGCAGGGTGGCCGGATCCTCACCCGGCATCACGGTGGCGCGCATCCGGGTGCGCGTGGGGCCGGGGTTGAACAAATTCACCCGCACCTTGGTGGCGACGCTTTCAGCGGCATAGGTCCTTGCCAGCACGTCGAGCGCCGCCTTCGAGACCGAGTAAGGTCCGCGATAGGCGCGCGCATTACTCGCGGCGCCGGAGGTGATGAATACCGCACGCCCCGCGTCCGATTTCTGCAGCAGTGGATCGAGGAAACGGATGAGGTGCCAGTTGGCGTTGACGTTGATCGCCATCACCTGGTCCCAAATCTTCGGCTCCACGTGGCCCAGGGGAGAGGTATCGCCGACGATCGCAGCGTTGCCGATGAGCACGTCAAGCCGCCCATAGCGCTTGTCCAGCGCCGCCGCAAGCCGGGCGATGCCGCCAGTATCGGTGACGTCGAGCGGTACCAGTGTGGCGCTGCCGCCCGCAGCGCGGATGTCGTCGTCGAGTTCCTCGAGGGCGCCGGTGGTGCGCGCAATCGCCACCACATGCGCACCGGCCTTGGCGAGAGCGAGTGCGGTCGCAGCGCCAATGCCGCGCGAGGCGCCGGTGACCAGGGCGATGCGGTTGGAAAGGGGTTTATCCATAGGTCTCTTCTTGGTCACGCCCGGCACAAGCAGTCTGCGCAGCCTGCGTATACTTGTCTGCGATGCCGGGCAGCCACGTTCTTCAAGGCTCTTTTTAAAGACGTGGCTGGCCGGGACAAACCCGGCTGTGACGACCTAAGCGCGTCAGCTGGCTTCCGCCAATAGCGAGAGCTGGCGCGGCGGGCTTTCCTGCGCGGCGCGGTCGGTGAGCGGGGTCGGGTAATCGCCGGTGAAGCAATGGTCGGTGAACTGCGGCTTAAGCGGATCGCGCTTTTCCTCGCCCATCGCGCGGTAGATGCCTTCCACCGACAGGAAAGCGAGCGAATCCGCTCCGATGATGGCGCGGATTCCTTCGATGTCATGGTTGGCTGCGAGCAGCTTTTCCTTCTCCGGCGTGTCGATGCCGTAATAATCCGGATGGGTGATCGGCGGGGATGAGATGCGGAAATGCACCTCCTTGGCGCCCGCGTCGCGCATCATCTGCACGATCTTCATCGAGGTGGTGCCGCGCACGAGCGAGTCGTCGAGCAGCACGATGCGCTTGCCCTT
>JAXDOO010000369.1:0-4005 GCA_034668865.1 Alphaproteobacteria bacterium | reverse complement strand
TCGCGGTGACGTCCTTGCGCAAGGCGCGCACGGTCTCGCGCGCGATGATCTTGCCGCCGATCGCGGCCTGGATCGGCACCTGGAACATGTGCGGCGGGATCACACCGCCCCGGCCGCACACATCTGGGAGGTCGACCATGCTGCAATTCCGGCGCGCCCGCGCCCTGCAAGCTTTGCCCTTCGCTGTTCTTGCCGCCTGCGTCCTGTTCACGCCCGCATCCGCGCAGGAAAAGGCGGCGGGCGAACCCATTTCGATGACCGTCTCGCTCGGCGACGTCTCGCTCACCAAGCTGCCCTTCATCATGGCCGCCGACTACGGCATCTATGAAAAGAACGGTCTGAAGGTGCGCCAGTTCATCACCCCGTCGGCCGCCAAGGTGGTGACCGCCCGCGGCATCAGCGTGCCGAAGGAGAATATCAGCAGCGACAAGGGCGACATCGATATCGGCGGCGCCAGCCCGATGATCGTTCGCATGACCATGGACGCCACCGCGCCGCAGCGCGTCGTCTTGGCAACGACCGATCACTGGTCGCGCTATCACGTCCTCACCCGCGCCGACATCAAGACGCCCGAAGACCTCAAGGGCAAGCGCATCGGTTACGGCTCGTTCGGCGCGCTCAACCACTTCTCGCTGATGATGTATTTCAAGGAAGTGGGCATCGATCCCGAGAAGGACGTGACGATGCTGTCCAACGCCCAGGAAATCCACAACATCCTGGAGGGCAAGGTCGATGCCGTCGCCGGCAACGGCAACGTCGTTGATCAGGCAAAGAAGGCCGGGCTCAACGACCTGGCGAACCTGATCCCCAAGAAATACGACATGCCCGGCTCGAGCGTGAATGCAGAGAAGAAGTGGCTGGCGAACAACCACGAAGCCGCGCGCCGCTTCGTCAAGGCGACGGTGGAAGCCATTGCGCTCACGATGCAGGACAAGGAAAAGGCCTTCGCCTCCTTCCGTAAATGGTACGGCATGTCCGACCCGGCGATGATGGAGGTGATGTATTCGGAGGCCGCCGACCTGCCGAAGAAGCCCTATCCATCGATCGAGGGCCTGAAGAACATGCAGAAGGTCTACACCTGGCGCGAGATCACCCGCCACAAGCCCGAGGAGTACACCGACGCGAGCTTCGTCACCGAGCTCGACAAGAGCGGCTACATCGACGGCCTGTACAGGCAGGCGAGCGCCACCTCCGGCGCGAAGTAAGGGAATGCAATGGCCACGCCCGGCCCCACGCCGGGCGTGACTTCTCGGCTATCTAGCAAAGGCGGGACACGCCGCCGCGATCATCATCAAGGGAGGTTTTCATGACGCAAGCCCGGCGCGTCCGCGCCCTGGCCCCATTCGCGCTGCTTCTGCTCACCGCCGCAGCCTCACCGCAGGACGCAAACGCGCAGCAGGAGCCGGCCTCGATCACCGTCGAGCTCGGCGACGTGTCGCTCACCAAGCTGCCTTTCATCATGGCGGCCGACTACGGCATCTATGAGCGCAACGCGCTGAAGGTCCGGCAATACATCACGCCGTCCGCCGCCAAGGCGGTTGAGGCCAAGGGTGTAAAAGTGCCGCCGGAAAACATCGGCCGCGAAGAAGGCAACATCAACATCGGCGGCGGCAGCCCGACCATGGTGCGCATGCACTCGGTCGCCACCGCACCGCATCGCGTGATCCTGGCGACCACCGACATCTACTCGCGCTACCACATCCTGGCGCGCAGCGACATCAAGTCGGTCGACGACGTCAAGGGTAAGCGCATCGGCTACGGCAATCCCGGCGCGCTCAGCCATTTCTCGATCCTGATGTGGCTGAAGAGTATCGGGCTCGATCCGGAGAAGGATGTCGAGATGTACTCCAACGGCGGGGATATCGAGCATGTCATGCAGGGCCGCGTCGATATCATCACCGCCAACGGCATCACCGTCGACGAAGCCATCAAGCACGGCATGAACGACATCGCCAATCTCGTTCCGAGGAAGATTCATATGCCCGGCTCGGGCGTGAACGCGGAGAAGGCCTGGCTGGCGCAGAACCGCGACGTGGCGGCACGCTTCGTCAAGGCGACGGTGGAAGCGATCGCGCTGATGAAGCAGGACAAGGAGAAGGCTTTCGCTTCGATGCGCAAATGGTACGGCATCAACGACCCGAAGGTGCTGGAAGGCATCTATGCCGAAGCGACCGACCTGCCGATCAAGCCTTATCCTTCGATCGAAGGCCTGAAAAACATGCAAACGGTGTACACGTGGCGCGCGATCACGAGGAAGAAGCCGGAAGAATTCGTGGACGCGAGCTTCGTCACCGAGCTCGACAAGAGCGGTTATATCGACAGCCTCTACAAAAAGACCGAGGCGGCCGCCGCACCGAAGTAGCGCAACCACAAAGGGCGCGCATCGGCGCGCCCTTTCCATTCGTCGTTATCCGATTACTCCGCGCCCTTCTTTCCCTTCGGCGCTTCCGCCGTATTCTTCGGCTCGATCGCAAGCTTCACCTTCTCGCGGATATCGGCCGGCGCCTCGATGATGCCCTTGATCACGTCTGCGAGCTGCTGGCCGGTCATCGCACGGATCTCCATCCGCTGCTTTTCGGCGTCGGCGAGAAAGGCCGGGTCGGCCAGCGTGGCGTCGAAAGCCTTGCGCAGAGCCGCCACGCGCTCGGCCGGCACGCCCGGCGTGGTGGCGATCGGGCGCCCGATGGAGACCGAGCGCGAGATGAAATCCAGGATTTGTTTTTCTTCCGGATTTCTAGCGAGATCGCGCAGGAGCGGTACGTCCGGCAGGTCCGCCTCCTTTTCCAGGCCGACCTGGACAATCGGGATGATCATCTTCTTCTCGATCAGGTGCGGCGTGGTGGCTTTGTAGCTGACCCAGGGATTGGTGGCGCGGGCTTCCACCTCGCCGCGTTCCATCGCCAGATTGACGTCGGTGCCGTCGGGATAGCCGACCACCAGCTTGAACTTGGCGCCCAGCACGTTGTTGTAGATCGCCGGCACCTGGGTAGAGATCGAACCGGCGCCGGTGCAGCCGACGACCGTTTCGCGATTCAGTGCGTCCTGGAATGTCTTGGTCTTCGAGGTGTGCCACACCACCGTGACCTGGTTATGCGAGCTCATGTTGCCGACCCAATGGAAGTCGCGCAGATCCGCGTCCAGGCCGTGGTTGATTCCGAGCGCCTGGTCCACCGCCAATCCCTGACTCACCATGGTCAGGATGGTGCCGTCCTTGGGCGCGACATTGGCGACGTAGTTCGCCGCCTTGATGCCGCCGCCGCCGGGCATGTTGATCGGGATCACCTGCGGATTGCCCGGGATGTGTTTGCCGATATGCCGGCCAAGCACGCGGGCGTAGAGATCGTAGCCGCCGCCCACGCCGGAGCGAATGACGAAGGTGATCTGCTTGCCTTTGTAGAAATCTGCCACCGGATCAGCGAAGGCCGACGTGCTGAAAAACGCCAGGACAAGAAAAACCGCAGAAACCAGACGCTGCATCGCTTCCTCCCTTATCCGCTTTTCTGGAAGATAGCATGCGGCAGCAGGCGCCCCACAACGCCGGCGGCCTCCCCTCCTATTTGCAATTCGTTCTTAATTGCAGTACCGTCCGCCGAATGGTGGTTCGTGCCGGCGGCCGCCGGCCGCGCCGACGATTTGCGTTGCGGCATTGTGCAGGTCGACGGGACCACGCACGCCAGCCACGGCATGACAGGCGAGATCGTGATCGAATAAAAAACGGAAATCGGCTGCCGTCAGCGCGAAGAAAACTTACCAGCGAAACCCGGGCCGCTCCGCGCTCACTGTGCGCACCGGTTTTTTCCTGTCGCGCTGAACACCGCGCGCCGAACTCTTTCTCTCGTGCAAGATGGCAGTGGTCTCCGGCGGCGCCCCCGTGGTCGCGGTCACTTGCGGCTCCGAGATTTTCTGCGGCAGGGCCATTGCTTCGACCACAAGCTTTTCTCGCACGATGTTTTCGGCCACGAAGTGACTGGGCTTCTTCCTCGGCGCATCGCCCGGCGCCTCGAT
>JAXDOO010000368.1:0-7904 GCA_034668865.1 Alphaproteobacteria bacterium | reverse complement strand
GTTGGGCGTGCTATTTCGGACCGTTGCTATTTCGCTTCGGCTAGCTGTTTTAGCGTGAACGTGTAGCTGACGTTGTTTAGGGGCTTATGACATGCCAGGCATTCGGCTTGGTTTATGCCGCGGTGCTGTTTGTCCGTAGTGAAAATCGCGTAGTTCCAGTTCTCATTGCGCAGCATTTCGGGAATCTCGTTGCCCCAACTCGCGTCGCGCGCCATCGCTGTGTAGAGCAGCAGTTTATCGGGGACGTAGAAGCCGTCCGCACCCGTGACCGGCTTTTTGTCGCCGTCCAGTTTCGGCGCGTACACCTCGGCGAACAGTACCGATCCATCTGGCAACGGCTTGCCTGCCTTCGCCGCATCGAGTGCGACGGTGTTGGCGTAGTAGTAGCGTACCTGCTTGGTCGCCGGGAAATTGATGGTGTGATATTTTGTGAATGATTCCTTGTAACCTTCGGGGAACGTGACCCTGGTTTTCGCGACGTTCGGAAGCTGCGCTGATTTGACTCCCGCCTCGGCACCAGGCAGCGAAGCAAAGTAGGCTGCGACGTTGGTAATTTCCTCAGCGCTAAGCTGGGCTGCAATCGCATTCATGAGGGCCGTCGGACTCGTCGCGCCTGGTTGTCTGCGCGAGCCGTCCTTAAAGGCCTTCAACTGATTTTCGAGGTAGAGACCCCGCTGCGCCGCCAGATTGGGAATGGCATCAGTCACGCTCACGCCGTTTGCGCCATGGCAGGCCGCGCAAACGCTCTCAGCCATGTTCTTGCCAACCTCGATGTTCGCGGCTTGTGCAACCTGCGCAAGGCTGAGAAGAATGGATAGGGTAAGCACTTTTCGCATAGATTCCTCCCTAACGCGTTTGGCTGAAATGAGTGCCGCAACACGCACACTAGCTTGATAGCACAAAGCGCCGAGCGACGCGTTAGTAGTGATCGGGAGACTAGTTGTAATCCGCTAGCATTGCGGACCGGCTCGAAGTTAGAATCCGCTCGTATACGCGACTCATTTTCGCCCGCTCACGTGAGGGCACTCGATCGGTCAATCGAAACGTATGCTGCGAAGCTTGCTAACGCTTTCGTCGATAAAGGCACGAACCTTGTTCGGTAGCAGCTTCGCCTGCGGATAGACCACCTGCACTGGCGTCGGCTCGGTCTCGAACTTCTCTAGCACATATTTGAGCCGCCCCTCCTTTTTGTCGTGCGCGACCATGTAGGACAGAAACATCCCAAGCCCGAGGCCCTCGACGCACGCGCTCACGGCACTGTCGATGTCGTTGCAGGTAATCACACTGGTGATGGGCACGGACAGATGCCGCGTGCCGATGCGAAATTGCCATTCACTTCGCGGCGCCAAGCCCACGTGCCGGATGCACGTGTGCTTGCGTAGGTCGTTCGGCGTGCGGGGAACGCCGTGCCGCCGAAGATACCGCTCGCTTGCGCACACGACGCGGCGCGTCCGGCCCACCGGAATGGCGATCATGGACGAATCCTTCAGATGGGCGATGCGAACGCCGACGTCGACCCCTTCCTCAATCAGGTTGACCACACGATCGACGAACAGCATGTCAGCGCTGACCTTCGGATAGCGCTGAACGAAATCGTAGACGATTGGCGCAACGAAGCGCCGCCCAAATAGCGCCGAAGCCGTGACGGTGAGCTTGCCGGCGGGCTCGCTACGGCGAGAAACCAGCGCGTCATCGGCTTCCTGCAGAGCGGACAGAATGATGCGACAGCGCTCGAGATATTGCGCCCCTTCATCCGTGAGATGAATCCGGCGGGTCGTCCGCTTGAGAAGCGAGACCCCGAGATGCCGCTCGAGGGCGGCCAGTGTACGCACCACGGTCGGTAGTGAAGCGTCGAGCGTATGGGCGGCGGCGGTCAGGCTGCCGGCGTCAACGATCCGCACGAATGTCGTCATCGCGACGAGCTTGTCCATCTGCACATTACTACTTCATTTTATGGAGCAGTCTATTGTCTTTTGGCCCATTTATTTCAGCGGCGGAATTTGTGAGCTTGCTGGCTGCCCTCATGCTCGATGGAGATTGCCATGTTGCAGAACCTGCGCTGGATCATGCCGGCGGTAGCGCTCGCCGGTCTCGCGACCCCAGTTCGCGCCGACGTCATCACCGACTGGAATGAAAAAACCGTCGCTTTTGTAACGGCACGAACGATGCTCCCGCCGCAGGCGGAGCGGGTGATGGCAACGGTGCACGTGGCCATGTTCGATGCGATCAATTCGATCGAGCGCCGCTATCTGCCTTACCGGCAGCAGCTCCCGGCCACGAAGGAAACGTCGAAGGAAGCCGCTGCCGCGGCGGCGGCTGCAACAGTCTTGGCTGCGCTATTTCCAAACGCGGCGGACGAGATGAAGGCGGCCCTGGTGGCGTATCTGGCAACGACGCCGCCAGGCTCCGCCAAGGATGACGGGATCAAGCTCGGAGAGGCCGTGGCGGCGAAGATTTCAGAGGGACGCGCCAAGGATGGATCGAACGCTCCTGACGCCTATCGGCCGAAGGCACGGCCCGGGGTCTACGTTGCTACCCCGATCACGGCATCCTCGATGTGGCCGACCGTCACTCCATTCGCCATGACCAGTCCCGCCCAGTTTCGCCCGCAACCGCCGATCCCGCTAAAGGCCGAGGAATGGGCGAGGGAATATAACGAGATCAAAAGTCTTGGCGCCAAGAACAGCACCGCACGTACCGCGCGGCAGACCGAAGATGCGCGCTTCTGGCTGATCACCGGTCCGGCGAGCTATTATCCGATTGCGCGCCAACTGGTTGCGGCGAAGAAAATGGATCTGCTCGACAGCGCGCGCTTCATGGCGCTGGCGTCGACTGCAGTGGCGGACTCCTTTATTGCGGTGTTCGACGCAAAGTACCATTACGAGTTCTGGCGTCCGATCACTGCAATCCGCAACGGTGACATGGACGACAACTCTGCAACAGAACTCGACGCGACGTGGCAGCCGATCGACAACACGCCAATGCATCCAGAATATCCGTGTGCGCATTGCATCAGCAGCGCCGCCATCGCTGCCGTCATTGAAGCTGTGCTGGGGGGCCCGGACATACCGGAGGTCACCATGACAAGCCCGACCGCGGCCGGCGCCACTCACCGCTGGACCAATGTTTGGACTTATGCCGATGAGGTATCTTTAGCGCGCATCTATGCCGGCTTTCACTATCGCTTCTCGACTCGCGTCGGGCAGGAGATGGGGCGCAAGCTCGGGCAGCACATCGTGAAGACCATCCTGCAGCCGGCAAAGGTCGCAGAGGCTCAGTAAAGCTTGCCCAAGCGCGAGCCACGGCGATCGCCGCGCTAGCCCCGTCGGCGAGCGCGGCGACCGTATTTCCACACTCAGGCGGTGATATCGTATCGGAATTAAGGATGCTCATGACTACGGGAGGCCACCATGAAAAGCAGCGCGGTCGTTTTGGCGCTCATCGGAGGACTTGGTTTCGCCGCGGTTCAGGACGCTTGCGCTCAGCCCAGCGGCAAACACGTCGTCCTGCAGCCGTCAGAATTGACATGGAACGATCTTCCATCACTGCCTGGCGTGAAGATCGCGGTGATCGAAGGCCCCTTGAACGAGGCCGTGCCGATCATGTTTCGGCTCAAGTTCCCGGCGAACTACAAGGTCATGCCCCACCGGCACCCAGGCATCGAGCACATCACGGTAATATCCGGGACGTTGAATATCGGTATGGGGGACACCTTCGACGCCAGCAGGACCCATGCGCTAACGCCGGGGAGCGTCGCGATCATGCCGCCTGGAACGAGCCATTTTGTGTGGACCAGCGACGAGACGATCGGCCAAGTCCACAGCACCGGGCCCTGGTCAGTCACCTACGTCAATCCTGCGGACGACCCAACAAAGAAATAGCTGCCGCCGGCCCCAGGCACGCATGGCCCCGCGCCTGGGGGGCTTTGGCGACATGACCGATGGCGCATATTCGAGCGACGTCGCGTTTACGCCGTCGGTGAAGTTTGTGCAGACCCGCAAAGGGTCACGGTGCGCCTATGGAGCCATGGAGCAACGCGGCTCGTGGCATACTCGCATTACCTCTGATCTGGCCTCCTTAATCGAGGCCCAGCGGAGCATTTTTCTTGCCACCGCTAATGCGGACGGACACCCCTACATCCAGCACCGCGGCGGACCGCCAGGCTTCCTGCGAGTGCTCGATGAGACGACCCTCGGCTTTGCGGATTTTTCCGGCAATCGACAATACATCACGCTGGGCAATCTCGCCGACAATCCCAAGGCCCATCTCTTCCTGATCGATTATGCCCAGCAGCGGCGGGTCAAGATTTGGGGACAAGCGCGCGTGGTGGAGGGCGACACCCAACTAATCGCCCGACTTATGCCCGACCGATACAAGGCCCGCCCTGAACAAGTGATCCTATTCGCTGTTTCGGCCTGGAACGCGAATTGTGCGCAGCATATTCCGCAGCGTTTTGAAGCTGCGGATGTTGCTGCCGCGCTCGCTGAGCGCGACAAGCAAATTGAGATACTGGAAGCCGAGCTGAAACTGTTACGCGAACAATTGGCGACAGAGGGCCATCCTACCTAGGGCTACTTTGTGTAGGTCCGCTGCTTGCGGCAACAACGCTCCGATCGCGCTAGCCAGTACTATTCGCTGCCACTGTCTCGCGGCCTAATGCGTGGGGCCAGCACGAAGCTGCTGGCTGGAATCGGCGATGGTCAGCTTCTCGGCGTTGTCACCGCACTGGAGGCTGAGCGACTCGGCGATGTGGATACTCACTATCTGCCGGGGGTAGAGACTTATCCTCACGCCTATCCTCGAGCGAGCCTCGGCATCTGTGGGATCCCACACGACTACGTGAATGTCGCAATGGCCACCCCTGGCGTGTAGAAGGCTATGACGCGCTTACTCCCAACCGTCGCGAGAATCGGCTCGCGAGGCCCGACTGGTCCTAAATTCTGTGCCATGCACCCGCGTGTGGCCCCAATCCAAGCGTCCGCCCCAAGCTCAGTCTCTAAGCGCTGAGTAGCCCGGCGCTCCTCCCTATCCGGGCTTTCAGCTGCTCTTTCTTCGGGGATAGCTTTTGTATGAGGAACAAGCCCTGTCGTAGGGCAATGAGAAACCCCGCCGGCGGGGGCAGGCGGGGTTTCGTCTATAGACAGACCCAAAAATCGGCCTTGAACTTGGTCCCATAACGCAAGTGGGCTTGGAAGGGTTCCAACCGTTGCCCCCGCAGAGGCGCCGATAAGTTCGAGCCGTCAGGGTCCTTTGTTGCAGCTGTTGCTGCACTGGTTGCGCGTCTCTGACGCTACTGAAGAACGCAAAGAAACTCGCAACAGCGTTCTCGCGAAGACAGCCGAGATACGCGCGACAGTTCCCAGAGACCGCCCAGTCTAGCGCCGCTCGCGGTCGCGCCGCCCACCTACGGGCTCGCCGGGGCGCCTTCCCGGCAACGTGTTGAGGTCGGCGATCCAGGTATAGGCCCCGCCGGCACGCACGAGTTCGGGTGCAGCATGGTAGTGAAAGTCGAGCTCTTGAAGATCCGATCCATGCACGGTGATCCGCTCAGCAGCGCCCTCTGCCGCGACGAAGCCTGCGGGCGCGACCCGACGCACCGTGTAGGTGCCGGGTGGCACATTGTCGAAACTGTAGCGTCCGTGCGCGTCGGTCACGGCGGTCGGCATCTCCTCCACGGGGCCACCACCACCATCAAGCATTACGGTGACGCCCTCGACCGGGTCCCCCGGACCTACAAAGCCGGGCCCAGCGGCGCCGGCATCGATTCTACCCGCCACCTTGGACGCCAGCGTGCGGATCGCCCAGGCCCCACGCCCGATGGTGGAAGCCGCAATAATTCCGGATTTCGCGGCCTCCAGGTCGGACACTCCGGTCTTGGGCAGGCCGTCGCCGAATACACTCCAGTGGACCCCGAGATTAACGGAATGGTATACCCCGCGACTGGTGCCGAGATAGAAGGCAGGCGTGGCAAAGCTCCAGTCGGCATAGATCGCCGTGGGCCACAGATAAGTCGGAAGGTCTCCCGCGACATTGCGCCATTGCGCCGGGCTGCGGACCGCGTTGAAATACCAGACACTTCCCACCCCGTTACCCGCTGCAACGACTCGATTCGAATGCTGCGGATCGATGCGAATATCGACAATGGTCCCGGCACCGGCGCCGAACAGCCCGCTATCGTGCGCCTTCCATTTTTTGCCCCCATTTGTCGTAATCCAGACATGGCCATCGGCCGTCGCCACATAAATCGTCTTCGGATGCGACGGTGCGATGGCTAACGCGGTAATGTATTGCAGCTCCACGTTGTCAGCCGGACCGAGCACATCGCTGATCGATTTCCATTGCGGATCCGGAGCCGTCGCGTCCTTCGTCTGCCAAACCTTGGTGGTGCCGATCAGCAGCCGATTGGGGTCTTTCTGATCGATCGCAAAGGATCGCTGCACCGAATAGGCGAGCGCGTAGTCGCCGCTTGAAAAGTCACTCGCCTGCAAGATGACTTCCCAGGACTGACCGCCGTCGCCGGAGCGCGCGACGAAGGCCTCCGCGCTGAGAGGGTTCGAGACGTAAAGCCGTTTGGTGTCGGTGGGATCGACCAGAACCTTTCCGGTCTCGCCCCCAGCCCCCGCCAGGTAACCCCACTTGACACTGCCGGTGAACTTCATGGCGGCCGAATGGTCCTGCGCTACTCCGTAGGCGATATCGGAATCGTTCGGGTCGAGCGTGATGTCATAGAACTGCGTAACCTGCAGATTGCCTTCCTTCGACTGCCACGTCTTCTTCTTCGGGTCGTATCGATAAACGTCGCGATCCGCTGTCACCACGACCCTGCCGTTGGGTTGGAAGGCGATGTTGACCCAATCGTCGCCAATCGGGTTGCCGCCGTTGACGTCCGCCCTAGCCCAGGTCTTGCCGCCGTCGATGCTTTCGAACAGCGCGTAATTGCCGTTGGCAAAGACATGCTTGTCGTCCGCCGGATCGACTCCGAGGAGAAGGTGCCAGGGACGCAACTCTGCCTCTCCCGGGATTTTTGCGAGCGCATTCCATTTGGCGCCGTTGTCGCTGGTCATTGCACGTTTGACAAAGGTTTTGCCATGATAGCGCCTGAAGCAGGTGACGTAGACGACGCCTTGCTTCGAACCCGATTCCAGCCTGACCGTATCAAGGCCAGACCCCGAAGGAAGCCCCGGCAATAGGTCCCAGCTGTTGCCGCCGTTCTCGCTTTTGTAGACGCCGGCGGTCGCAGCACCGGCTTTATACCAGGTCGCCACCATGCCGGCGTAGAGCATGTGCGGCGTGAACCGGGACAGAATGACGTCGGTAGCGTTGCCTGCATGAACAGACGATGTGGTGTTCATCCATTTATTTCCACCGTCGATCGACTTGTAGACGCCGCCGCCCGAGCTCCCTCCCGAAACCGATACATAGAGGATGTCGGTGTCAGCCGGATCTACAGCGATCGACCCAATCGTCGCTCCCTCGAAAGTCGTGCTTCCCAGGAGTTTCCAAGTAAGACCGCCGTTGGTCGACTTCAGTACGCCGGCGCCATGTCCACAGACCGTCGCCAGGATAAGATTGTGGTTCGCCGGATGGACGACGAGTGGATGGTAGCCAGCGACGCTGAGACTCTCCTCAGCGTCGCCGAGCGCAAGCCACACGGGCGGATCGCTGTTCCACACTCCGGTCTTCCAGACACCGCCGGCGCTGCCGGCGACGTACATCACGTCAGTGCTGACCGGGTGCGGCGCGGCGGCCTCGATCCGACCGGAGCCGAGTCCGAGCCCCACATTCGGCGTATCGATCGGCGCCGGGCCGAAGGCCGTCCAATTGGTCGTCGACAGCCAGTCGAGCATGCTCATGTGGTTGCCTCCAAGCCATGTATCGCGCTTCGGCGTGAATGCTAGCAGCGG
>JAXDOO010000367.1:0-9229 GCA_034668865.1 Alphaproteobacteria bacterium | reverse complement strand
AAAATACGAATTCAAGAACGTCAAAGTCTCGCGGCTACCGCCTTTACCGGAGCCGCTCGATCCGATCATCACGGAATTGTTCGAAGACACTGCGAATCGCGGGGGCAGCATCCTCAATCTGCATCTGACCAAGGCGCATGCACCGAAGCTGCAGGCGGCCGGGCGGCACATCACCCGCGCGTTGCGCAGCGAATGCGATGCGCCGCGCGTATTGCGCGAGATCGCCATCCTGCGTGCCAGCATCCTGGTGGGCTGCGCCTATGAGGAGCATCACCACCGCCCGCTCGCCGCCGCCGCCGGGCTCACTCGAGAGCAGGTCGATGCGATCAAGGACTGGCGTCCGAAGGCACATCTGTTCGACGAGAAGCAGCAGGCGCTGCTCGCTTATGTGGATCAGCTGGCACAGAACAAAGGCGACGTCGACGACGCCACTTTCGCCGGCATGCAGAAACATTTCAACCCGCAGGAGATCGTGGAGCTGACGATGTCCGCCACCAGCTATTACGGCGGCGGGATCTTTATGAAGGCGATGCGGATCCAGCTGGACGAACCGCATAAAAGGGCGGCACCCGGGAATTTCTGAGCTTCGGGTGGTCAGGAAGGGCGTTAACCTATCGTTAGGGTTAACGCCTTATTGCTGAGGGCCGGTGGGCGCGTCCGGATGCGCCCCAAGCCATGACACGATCGCCATGCGATTAGCCCCCCTCGGCCCCTCTCGCCTGCTCACGTCGACCGCGCTTGCGGTGCTCCTGGCTGCGGGCCTCGCGGGCTGCAAAACCACCAGGGGACCGGAAACCACCGGATCTCTCGCAGCCGCGCCGCAGCCAACCACCGAGGTGGAGTGGCGCAGCGCGCTGGAAAAATGGGAGGCGCTCTATCGCGCCCGTCCCGACGACGTCACCAATGCGATGTACTATGCACAGGCATTGCGCGCCACCCGGCAGCGCGCGCAGGCGGTGGCCGTGCTGGAACAGGCCTCGATCAAGAACCCGCACGATAAGGCCCTGCTCGGCGCCTATGGCCGCGCGCTCGCGGAAATCGGCAACTACAACCAGGCGTTCGAGGTATTTTCCCGCGCGCATACCCCGGAGATGCCGGACTGGCGCCTCCTTTCGGCGCAGGGAGCGGTGCTCGACCAGCTCGGTCGTTACGAAGAAGCGCGGCGCTATTATGCCTCCGCGTTGAAGATTATGCCGGACGAGCCGTCGGTGCTGTCCAACCTCGGACTGTCCTACGCGCTGTCAAAGGATTTGAAGCAGGCGGAAAGCACGCTGCGGCGCGCGACCGCGCAGCCCGGCGTCGGACCCCGCGCGCGCCAGAATCTCGCCCTCGTGGTGGGCCTGCAGGGCCGCTTTGCCGAGGCCGAGACCATCGCGCGCGCCGACCTGCCTGCTGAAGCAGCGGCAGCCAACGTCGATTACCTTCGGCAGATGCTGGCGCAGCAAAAGGACGACATCCAGAAGCCCAAGCCGGCACAACAGCCCAGACGGGTATCCTCCGCGCCCGCGCTCCGCGGCCAAACTGAATTCGAAATGGCAGCAGACGTGCGTTAGCGTATCGCCATCAGTTTGATGACTGCCGGCCCGAGGATCACCACGAACAGCACCGGCAGGAAGAATACGATCATCGGCACAGTAAGCTTGGGCGGCAGGCCAGCGGCCTTCTTCTCGGCTTCCGACATCCGCATGTCGCGATTTTCCTGCGCCATGGTGCGCAGCGTCTGGCCGAGCGGGGTGCCGTAGCGTTCCGATTGCTGCAGGGCCACGCAAACCGACTTCACGCCTTCCATATTGGTGCGCTTGGCCAGATTCTCGTAGGCCAGCCGACGCTCGGGAAGATAGGACAGTTCCGCGGTGGTGAGCGTGAACTCCTCCGCCAGGGGTACCGATTGCCTGCCGATTTCGTCGCTGACCCGCTTGAAGGCAACCTCAACCGACATGCCTGATTCCACGCAGATCAACAGCAGGTCAAGTGCATCGGGAAATCCGCGCTTCATGCTCAACTGCCGTTTCTGAATTTTGTTCTTCAGAATGACGTAAGGCATTTGCATGCCGATATAGGCGGCGATCAACAGGATGCCGGCTTTGATGGCCCAAGGCTTGTCGAGCTTTCCCAAAACAAAGATGTAAAAAGCCGCCACCGATACCAGGACGATAGGCGAAACCATCCGGAAGAACAGGAAAGTGACGTAAGGCGCGTGCCCCCGGTAACCGGCCTGGATCAGCTTGTCGCGCGCCTCTTCCTGGCCGAGCCATTTGTTAAGGTTGAAGCGGTTGACGACCGCCTGCATATATTGCCGTGGCGAGGCTCGGAGCGAGAGCTTGTCGCCCTGCGTCAGCCGTTCGCGCTCGCGCTGACGGATTTTCTCCCGCTCCAAGGCCACCGACTTCATGCGCTTTTCCAGCATATCATTGGCCAGCAGCGGCATCGCCAGCGTCAGCACAGTGGCGATGGCCGCCAGCGCGGCGAACATCATCGCCAGGAGCCGGGTATTCTGCACTGCGTCCATCAGGATCTGGATCATCGGCGGCTCAGAAGTCGAAGTTGATCATTTTGCGCATGACGAAAACACCGAACGACATCCAGACCGCCGAGCCGGCCAGCAGCAGGTTGCCCAGCTTTTCCGTGAATAGCAGCGAGATGTAGTCCGGACTGGTGACATAGACGAGGCCCATCACCACAAATGGAAGAGAAGCAATAATCCCACCGGAAGCCTTTGCCTCCATCGACATAGCCTGAATTTTCGCCCTCATTTTCTTACGGTCGCGCAGCACGCGTGAAAGATTGGCGAGGGCCTCCGACAGATTGCCGCCGGACCTCTGCTGGATGGAGATTACGATGCCGAAGAAGTTAGCTTCCGCAAGCGGCATGCGCTCGTAAAGCTTCATGCAAGCTTCGCCTAGAGGCAGACCGATTGCCTGGCTCTCGATGATGGAGCGGAATTCACTTTTCACCGGCTCTTGCGCGTCGCCGGCGATCACCTTCAGACAGTCCATCAGCGGCAGGCCGGATTTGATACCGCGCACGATAACATCGACGGCGTCGGGAAAGCCTGCGATGAATTTTGTTTCCCGGCGCTTCTTGAGAAATGACAGAATCCAGAACGGCAGGCCAAAGGCCGCTGCGAAGCCAACTGCGGCCGCCGCGATGATGCCTGCGCCGGTCATCAGGAAGCCAAGGAAAGCACCGACGCCCAACAAGGCGCCCGTCAGGAAGAATCGCTGTTTCGACCAGGTGAGGCCGGCTTGCGTAATGCGTATGCTAAGCGACGGGCGCTTGGCCTTGTGCCGGGCGTCCATCTCCTTCAGCGTTTCCTCGACCTGATCGCGGCGCGGCTTGCCGACGGTGCGCGCAGTACGGGTGGTTGTCGCGCGCGCCGCGCTCTCGCGTCGCTGCTCCAAGCGCCGCTCGCCGGTAAGAAGGGGGTAGAGAAAAACCCATCCCAACCCGCCAATCGCGATGGTCACCAGGAAAGCGAGGGCGAGCGGCTGCATTGTCAGGCGTTGGTTGCGTGTTCAGCGGCGTCCAGTGCGGCGGCCAGGTTCTGTTCCTCGCCAAAGTAACGCGCGCGGTCCCAAAAGCGCGGCCGGCCGATGCCGGTGGAGCGATGCCGCCCCACCACGTTGCCGTTCGCGTCCTCCCCGAGCAGGTCGTAGACGAACAGGTCCTGCGTGATGATCACATCGCCTTCCATGCCTATCACCTCGGTGATGTGGGTGATACGTCGCGAGCCATCGCGCAGGCGCGCCGCCTGGATGACCACGTCGACCGACGCACAGATCATCTCGCGAAGGGTGCGCGAGGGCAGCGAAAAGCCGCCCATGGTGATCATCGATTCCAGTCGTGAAAGCCCTTCGCGCGGGTTGTTGGCATGCAGCGTGCCCATCGAGCCGTCATGGCCGGTGTTCATCGCCTGCAACAGGTCGAAAGCCTCGGGGCCGCGCACCTCGCCGACGATAATGCGTTCGGGCCGCATGCGCAGGCAGTTGCGCACCAGATCGCGCATGGTGACCTGGCCTTCGCCCTCCAGATTGGGCGGCCGGGTTTCCAGACGGACCACGTGCGGCTGTTGCAGCTGCAATTCGGCCGCGTCTTCGCAGGTGATGATGCGCTCGGTATTGTCGATATACTGCGTCAGGCAATTGAGCAGCGTGGTCTTACCGGAGCCAGTGCCTCCCGATATGATGCTGTTGATACGGCACCGGCCGATGATCTTGAGAATCTGCGCACCCTCGGGTGTGATCGTTCCGTATCTCACCAGCTGGTCCAGAGTCAGCTTTTCTTTCCGGAACTTACGGATGGTGAGGGCGCAGCCATCGATCGCCAGCGGCGGGGCGATGACGTTGACGCGCGAGCCGTCGGCGAGCCGCGCGTCGCAAATCGGAGAGGATTCGTCCACGCGCCGACCGACCTGGCTGACGATGCGCTGGCAGACGTTCAAAAGCTGCTGGTTGTCGCGGAAACGAATCGGGGTGCGCTGGATTTTGCCGGCGACTTCGATATACACGGTGCCCGCGCCGTTCACCATGATGTCGGCGATATCATCGCGCATCAGCAGCGGTTCCAGGGGGCCATAACCGAGCACGTCATTACAAATATCGTCGAGCAGTTCCTCCTGCTCGGCAATCGACATCACGACATGCTTGATGGAGATGATTTCGTTGACGATATCACGGATCTCTTCGCGTGCGTTCTCGGCATCGAGCCGCGCCAGCTGGGCCAAATCGATGGCCTCGATCAGGGCCCCGAAGATCGTGCCTTTGACCTCGTAATAGGAATCCGAGCGCCGAGTGCCGGCGGTGGTCGTCATCTGCACGGCCGCCGGCGTGGACGAATTTCGGCTGGGGTTTTCCGGCGCAGGTATCAACGGCGCGCCGAGACCGGCCGACGGGAACGGCGTACGGCCATGCTCCAAGGGCGCCGAGGTGCTGGGCGCGGATGCGGGGTCCGTGACCGGCCGCGCTGCTTCCGCTACCGGGCTGTAGGTTTCAACGGCGGCCGTGCTGCGTTTTCCAAACAAAAGACGAACTCCAAGAGGCGTCAGGCCGGGCGCTTACTGAACCTCGCCAGCAGCGGGGTCAGCAGGCCGGCCCGCTGACGCTTGGCTTCTGGGCGGCCGGTAAGGATTTGCGCCATCAGGCGGAAGGATTCCGCGGTCTTATGGCTGGCGGAAATCTCCGCAATCATCTGGCCGTTGTTGGCAGCAGTGCCGAATAATTGCGGCTCGAAGGGGATGGTGGCCACCGGCTGGTCCTCGAGCGCTTTGGCGAAATCAGCCACTTTGATTTCCGGCCGTTTCGTCACGCCCACCTTATTGAGGCAGTAGAACGGGCGACGGTCGTTCGGCCGCGCAGCGCGCAGCAGATCGACAAGGTTCTTGGTATTGCGCAGATTTGCGAGATCCGGCTCGGCTACCACTAGAATGTCGTCGGCGCTGACCAGTGTGCGGCGAGTCCATCCGGTCCACTGATGTGGCACGTCGAGCACGACACAGGGAATAGTGGAGCGCAACGAATCGAATATGGCCTCAAAAGATTCCGAGGCGAAGTCATAGACGCGCTCCAGCGTCGCGGGCGCTGCCAGCAGGCTGAGATGATCGGTGCATTTCGACAGCAGCCGGTCGATGAAATTGGTGTCGACGCGTTCGGGCGAGAAAACCGCGTCCGCGATACCCTGCGCGGGGTCCTGGTTGTAATCCAGCCCAGCCGTGCCGAAGGCGAGATCAAGATCGGTAACGACAGCATCCAAGCGAAGATCGCCTGCGATGGCCCAGGCAACGTTATGGGCAATGGTGGAGGCGCCGACGCCACCCTTGGCACCGACTACCGCGATGACGCGGCCGAGCGGCTTGGCATCCGCTACCGGAGCATACAGGCCGCAGATCGCGCGAACGATATCGATCGTGCTGACCGGAGCGATGAGATATTCGTTTACTCCGCGCCGAACCAGCTCACGGTAGAGCACCACATCGTTGATCCGGCCCACTACGACGACGCGCGTGCCGGCGTCGCAGACCTCGGCCAATTGGTCGAGGCCGGTGAGGATGTCATGCCCGCGCGTTTCGGTTTCGAGTAAGACAACATTCGGCGTCGGCGAAGTGCGATAGGCCTCAACCGCCGCGGTTACGCCGCCCATCTGCAGTTTCAGATGTGCCTTGGCGAGACGGCGGTCATCGCCCGCTGCCTGCACCGCTGCGGCGGTTTCCACGGTGTCGCAGAACGCCTGAACGGAAATCCGTGGCGCCGGCGCGATGTGCTCGTCCGCCGCGATCGGCTCGTTCGGGACGAGCTCGGCTTCTTCCGTTTGTAATGCGTGTCTGTTCATCGGCCTATTTCTGTGATCATGCCTTGGTCTGGATTGGTGTAGCGCGTGCCGGTAGCGTCACCCTTGCGATAACTTTCAAGCACCACACTGCGGCGCGCCTTGTAGGCATCGGGGTCTTCGCCGCGCGGCTGCACCAGGTCGGCGGGATTAGCGACCATGGCGGCCAGATTGCGCTGGCTGGCGCAGCCGAGATTCCAATAAGGCTTGTTCTCATAGTGCTGAGGCTCATAGGTCGGCCCGAGATCGGCCGGCCAGAGGCCGCAGGGGCCGGCTTCGGCGGATACCCTGGGATAATTGAATCGCACGGTAGCAATGGCTATGCGATTTTTCGGGTGATAGCGTCGCACCACCACGGCGTTAGGCGGCAATCCGGCGGCGGCCAGGAGCGAGCGGGCTTCGCGCATGGCCTCGTCGGCGGCGAGTTGGTTGGACATGCCGATCGGCTGATCGATGATGATGCCGCCGGTCGCTTCCTTCTTCCATGCCTGCGCAAAAGCGAGCACTTCGGCGCGCTGGCTGGCACTGAGACCGCCGCGGTTCGATCCGACGAAGATCTCGATGCTGTGATCGGTCTCCTTGATCGTTATCGGATGGCGCTGGCGATAATCGGTCGGAATTGAAGCAGTCGTATCCTTGACAGTGTAGCAGCCGGAAAGCAGCACCGCGCCCGCGGCGGCGAGCACGCTACCCGTGACGGCAGACCGTAGTCTTCTCCGGTCGGTAAAGCAGGAGCGGAAGCCGGACATGAAAGTTTCCTCAGGTCAATCGAGGTTGTAGCCGTAGTTTCCGTGATAAATCTGGTTCGGGTCGACGCGGCCGGCGATGCCATAGATTCGATTAAGACGGCCCAGCAGCACGGTCGAAGGATCGGATGCATCGGCGAAGCCATCGTCAGGCCGCGAGAGATTCTTTTTCGCCGTCGCGCGCACGATATAGGGCGTTACCAGCACCATCAGCTCGGTCTGGCGATTGACGTAGTCACGACTTTTGAACAGAGCGCCCAGTACCGGAAGCTGCATCAGGCCGGGAAAGCCGTTGATATGCTGGCGTGTCTGCTCCTGAATCATGCCGGCCATAGCCATCGAGCCGCCAGAGGGAATCTCAAGCACCGTATCGGCCCGACGGGTGCGGATGGACGGCACAGTCAGGGAGGTAGGGGAGCCCGGTATCCTGAATGTCATCGCATTGTCGGTAGAAAGATCCGAAACCTCGGTCATGACCTTGAGGCTGATACGGCCTTCCGACAGCACAACAGGGCGAAAATTCAAACTCACTCCGAACTTCTTCCATTCGAGCTGCTGCTGGCAGACTGGCGGCGAGCGCGTGGTGTCGCAGCTCAGACCTGCCGGGATGGGGAATTCACCGCCAGCAATAAACGTCGCGGTTTCGCCAGAAATCGCGGTGATGTTCGGCTCTGCCAGGGTGCGGATAACGCCGGCTCGTTCCATCGCTCGCAGCGTTGCACTTATGCCGGAGTTCGTCCCTGTCAGGCTACTATTGCTCAGTGCCTGGCCTGCCGCGGTGAAGGGATTGGTATTGTTGAAATCGATGACGCTGGCGCCCCAATTGACGCTGGCGTTAAGATCGATCCCAAGCTGCTTAATCACATCGCGCTGCACTTCGGCGACGGTCACTTTCAGCAGCACCTGGTCGCGATCGCGGATGGAAATGCTGTTGAACACCTTGGTATCGGAGCCTGCGACCCGGACGGCGAGATCATAAGCCTGCTGAGATTCCTCTGCGTTGGCGACGGTACCCCGCAACATGACTCCATCGCCGATGCCTTCGATCCGCACATCAGGCAAGGCCTGCCTCAGTGCCGCGCGCACGCCATTCAGGTCGCGCGTCACCGCAATGTCATAGCCCGCTATTTGCCGGCCCGTGGCATCGAAGAAAAAGACGTTTGTTTGTCCAACGGCGACGCCGATCAGATAGGCGCGTCGCGCCGAGCGTACGACCGCGTTGGCAATCTTGGGATCCGCCACGAGCACGTCCTTGACGTCCGCCGGCAGGTCGATCACTACGGATTTTCCGATGCCCAGGGGAAGGAACTGCGAGGTTTCTTCGCTCGCGGCGAAAGCCGCCGTCGCGACCGCCGCCGGGGCCATTCCTTTGACCACCCGCGTATCGGCGGCACTAGCGGGATTGAGCAGGGCCCCGCCGACCAGCACCGCCACCGCCATCCGGGACGGCGACTGCATCAGGTTGCTATGCCGCATTTCGGCTGTCCCCCTCTTGTCGGTCATTTCGGCGTCGTCGTGGTTGTCACGCCGAAGCGGACAGTATTGATGGCGCCGTCACGGCGTTCGACCTTTTCTTCCGTCGCCTTGCCGCCGTCAGCGAGGCTGCGCAGCGCGAGCGACAGCGTTCCCTGTTGGCGCGCGAGCGCGAGCGTTTCCGCTTGGCGCGAGCCAAGCTCGAGCGTGGCAGTTTTGCCGACCACCACCTTCTGGGCGTTCTTTTCCTCGATTGCCTGGTCGATCGCCAGCACGCGGATGTTGGTGAGAATCGTCTCGCTCAAGAACGCTTCCTGGCCAGAGGATTTCTCCGCATCGCGATCGCGCCGCGACAGGATCACATCGACACGATCGTTGGGCAGGATAAACCCGCCGGCGCCGGTTTCCGCCGAGATTTCGGTTGAGACCGCGCGCATGCCGGACGGCAGGATCGCCGCCATGAATCCGGAGCCGTTGGCCTTGATCAGCTTGGCGTCACGGATCGGCTCGCCGGCCACCATCGGGGCGCGTGCGATCGAGCCGGAAAAATCTTGGATGGCATTGGGCTTGTCGGGCCTGCGGATGAATAAAGCACCCGCCGCCGCGACCGGCCAGGTCTGCCATTGCATGTCCGCGCCGGAGACGGATTGTCCGAGCCCGATGTCGCCTTTTGCGACCAGAACTTCGGT
>JAXDOO010000366.1:0-9127 GCA_034668865.1 Alphaproteobacteria bacterium | reverse complement strand
GAGATCGGCGACAAGCTGCTGATCGAGGGCACCGGCGCCTATACCGCGACCTACGCCTCGGTGGCCTTCAACGGCTTTGCCCCGCTGAAGACCTTCCACATCTGAGGTCGCCGCCTTTGGGAACGCTTCAATAACCGGAAGCCGGTTCGCCGGCTTCCATCCCGTCACAGCAAGTTTGCTGACAACACTCCGCGGTTATGGGCCGTGCGAGTGAGGAGTGATACGCGATGACTGCTCTGCGGAAAGCCTCTGCTGCCCTCACCGGCGCCGCGCCGTTCGCGATCCGCGCGGAGCGAGCCTCGGACGTTGCCGCGCGCGAAGCGCTGCTCGATGCCAGCTTCGGCAGGAACCGCCGTGCGCGCACTTGCCAGCGCCTGCGTGAGGGACGTGCACCCGGAGAGGGTCTTGCTTTCACGGCGGTTCATCGCGGCCGTTTGGTCGGTACCGTGCGCTTGTGGCACGTCAGCGCCGGCGGCATTCCGGCGCTGGCGCTCGGGCCGCTGGCTGTGGACAGCAGCTGCCGCAATCTCGGTATCGGCGCGGCTTTGGTGAGGCATGCATTGGCGGCTGCAAAAGCCCGCGGCCATGGCGCGGTTATCCTACTGGGTGATGCGCCCTATTACGCACGCTTTGGCTTTTCGACGCAGAAGACTGCAGAACTCGCCCTGCCCGGGCCGTTCGAACGCGAGCGGCTGCTCGGTCTCGAACTGCGCCAGGACGCTCTCCACGGAGCGTGGGGCATGATCGTGCCGACCGGGATGACAGCGCGTCGCCCGCGGCCAGTTGCCGGAAAAGTCCAGCAATTGGCGCCCCAATCGGCTTAATCAAGCGGCTTGATTTGGACATCAGGACACGGCATTGCGGGGCCCGACAGACCCGCAACGCCTCAGTCATTGCCGATGCTATCTTTTGGAGACCACAGCATGAGCGCTTTTCCCATCCATGCCAAAATCACCGGACCGATCGTGATGATCGGCTTCGGCTCCATCGGCAAAGGCACGCTCCCGCTGATCGAGCGGCATTTCGATTACGACCCGAAGCGGTTTGTCATCATCGATCCGCATGAGGAAGGCGAACTGGCCAAGAAACATGGCGTGCCCTTCATCAAGGAAGCCGTCACCAAAGACAATTACCGTCAGCTGCTGAAGCCGCTTCTCACCGAGGGCGGTGGCCAAGGCTTCTGCGTCAATCTGTCGGTCGATACTTCGTCAGTCGATATTATGGAGTTCTGCCGGGAGATCGGCGCGCTCTACATCGACACGGTGGTCGAGCCGTGGGCTGGCTTCTATTTCGACAAGCAACTCGGCCCGGAAAAACGCTCGAATTACGCGTTGCGGGAGACTTTGCTGACAGCCAAGCGGAAAAGACCCGGCGGACCGACGGCGGTGTCCACCTGCGGCGCCAACCCGGGAATGGTGTCGTGGTTTGTCAAACAGGCGCTGCTCGACCTTGCCCGCGATCTGAAAGTCGACGTGAAAGAACCGAAGGCTCGCGAAGAATGGGGCCGGCTTGCGCAGAAGCTTGGTGTCAAAGGCATTCACATCGCCGAGCGCGACACACAGCTTTCGCGCCAGCCGAAGCCGCGCGACAAATTCGTCAACACCTGGTCGGTGGAAGGTTTTGTCTCGGAAGGTTTGCAGCCGGCCGAGCTCGGCTGGGGCACACATGAAAAGTGGATGCCGACGAACGGCCGCAAGCATACCGAAGGCTGCCAGGCGGCGATCTATCTGCTGCAGCCGGGAGCCAATACGCGCGTGCGCTCCTGGTGCCCGACGCCCGGTCCGCAATACGGCTTCCTGGTCACCCATAACGAGTCGATCTCGATCGCCGATTACTTCACTCTGCGGGAAGGCGATAACGTCGTTTACCGCCCGACCTGCCATTACGCCTACCATCCGGCCAATGACGCGGTGCTGTCGCTGCACGAGATGTTCGGCGCGACGGGCAAGATGCAGTCGTCCTGGCACATCCTGGATGAACACGAGATCGAGAACGGCATAGATGAGCTCGGCGTGCTGCTCTATGGCCACGATAAGAATGCTTATTGGTATGGCTCGCAGCTCTCGATCGAGGAGACGCGCGACATCGCGCCCTATCAGAACGCCACCGGATTGCAGGTGTCGTCGGCCGTGCTCGCGGGCATGGTCTGGGCACTGGAGAATCCGACCGCCGGCATCGTGGAGGCCGACGAGATGGATTTCCGCCGCTGCCTGGAAATCCAGATGCCGTATCTCGGTCCGGTGAAGGGCTATTATACCGACTGGACACCACTCGTCGGTCGCGGACAATTGTTCCCGGAGGATCTCGACAAGGACGATCCCTGGCAGTTCAAGAATGTGCTGGTGCCCTAACAGGTGGGACGGAAAATGCGCACCGTAGCGGTTATCGCTGGAATCCTGCTGCTATTGCTTGGCCTGCTCTGGATCGGCCAGGGCACCGGATATTTCCCCTATCCGTCCTACAGTTTCATGATCAGCGAAATGACCTGGGCCTATCGCGGCGCGGCTGTAGCCTTAGGCGGCATCATCGTCATCGTCCTCTCGCGCAAGATCGGGCGCTGATTTTCGAGCGCCCTGCGTCCCGGGGTCCTACTGGCAAGCCCCGCTGAAACGTGCATGAATCACGGCAACCCGCCGGCCTGATGGCCACGGCGGGATGAACGATTTTGCAACGTGGAGGATCCGGAATGCGCCGTCTCGGCCTGGTTTGCGCAAGTCTATTGGCGGCTTCGGTCTCGCTGACGAACGCCTTCGCTGAAAACGTCGAAGAATTCTACAAAGGCAAGACCGTGCAGGTGATCGTCACCGGCGCCACCGGCTCGATTTACGATCTCTCCGCACGCCTGGTGACGAAATACATGTCCGAGCATCTTCCGGGCAAGCCGACGATGGTGGTCAAGATGATGACCGGCGGCGGTCACCTGATCGGCACCAACTGGCTCTATAACGTCGCGCCGCGTGACGGCACGGTGCTGGCCTCGATTGGCGAAGCCATTCCGCTCACGCAGGTGCTGGAGCCGGAGAAGATCAAATTCGATGTCAGCAAGTTCAACTGGCTCGGCAATCCGGGGCTGAGCAACCTTGTTCTGTCAACCTGGGCCGACAAGGGCGTCAAAACCATTGAAGACGCGAAGAAGAAGGAAGTCATCATCGGGGCCGGTGGACCGACCTCACCGTCCGGCCAAATTCCGCGCGCGCTCAACAATGTACTGGGCACTAAGTTCAAGATCATCGTCGGCTTCCCCTCCACCTCGATCGATCTCGCTATGGAGCGAGGCGAGGTGGACGGGCGCGGCAGCGCGCAGTTAAGCTGGTGGAAGACCGGGCGTCCGCATTGGGTGGCGGAGAACAAACTCAATCATCTGGTGCAATGGGGCCAGAAGCGCGATCCGGATCTTCCGAACGTGCCGCTGCTGACCGAGCTCGCGAGCAATGAAGCGGAGCGGCAGATCTTCGCGCTGCTGTCCTCCACCGTCATCGTCGGCCGGCCGATCCTGACCACGCCGGACGTGCCGGCGGACCGCCTCGCCGCCCTGAAAGAAGCCTTCGCCAAGACCATGAAGGACCCACACTTCCTGGAGGAAGCCAAGAAGCTCAACCTCGAGATCAATCCGCTTTATGCCGACGAGATGCAGAAGCTGATCAACGACGTCATCGCCACCAAGCCGGAGGTGGTGACGCTCGCTAAGGCGGCCATCACGGAGGGTGAGGTCTTCGACTGCAAGAAACTGGTGAAAGATCCAAGTCTCTGCGAAGAGAAGAAATAGGTGTAGGAGAGAAACAGTGTTCGCACAAATCAATCACATGGCGATGGTCAGCCCGATCTATCCGATGCTGGCCAAGTTCTATGAGGCCTATTTCGGGCTTAAGCCCTCGGGCAAGACCAGTCGGCCGCTGAATGCGGTGACCGTCGGCGACGGATATGTCGGATTGAATATCAACCCGCTGCGCGACGGTTATGTCGGCGGGCTCGACCACTTCGGCATGGTGGTGGAGGACCTCGACAAGGTGATGGAGCGCGCGCGGTCGAAATTCCCCAGCGCCGCCATCGTCAAGCGTCCTTCGACGCGGCCTTTTGCGCAATACAGCGCACATGATCCGGACGGCAACGTGTTCGATCTGGCGCAGAGAAGTGAGAGTGACAAGCTGGTGGGCGTCTACGCCGAACAGGTCTCCGGCAACGGCCAGGGAAGCAATACCCACCTCAACAAGTTCGCGATCCGCACCCTGCATGCCGAGAAATGCGCGGAGTTCTATGCCGATGTGTTCGAGCTCAAGCCGCTGAACAAGAAGGACGGCGACGGCTATCACCTGAGCGATGGGCGCGTCACGCTCGCGATCCTGCCGTGGTCGATCCCGATCTTCGAGGGGATGGGCATCAAGCGTCCGGGCGCGGACCATATCGGTTTCAAGGTCGAGAATATCGACGAGTTCAAGAAGCACGTTCAGGTCACGGCCGGGATGAACACCTATCTGATGCCGATGCCGCTCGGCGGCAGCAAGGAAGCCGAAGCGCGTAAGAGCTTCCTGGCCAAGCACGCGGGGGGCAAATATCAGATGGCCGATCCCGGCGGCGTCTGGATCGACGTCACCGACGAGTAACGGCGAGCGAGATTGTCATCCGGCCGAGCGCAGCGAGAGCCGGGAACCCAGTAACTTGGAAAGCATGGGTCCCGGCTCGGCTCGCAAGGTCGCCGTCCGGGATGACAGCCTGAGCTAGCCCGGCCCGCGGCACACCACGTTGAGCAGCGCCTGCCGCTTTTCGCCGGTGATGACCTTGAGCGCCCGCTCGATCGCATTCGGCAGCGCCGCCGGATCGGTGACCTGCTCGCCATGGCCGCCGGCAACTTCCACCGCCTTTTCGAACTTCAGCGCCGGATCGAAATAGGTCAGCGGCTCGCGGTTGCTCTTGGCGGCAAATCCTTCCGGATAGACCTCGCGCGTGTTGCGCTTCACCGCGCCCCACATTTGGTTGTTGAAGACCACGGTGAGGATCGGCAGCTTCTCCGCGGCGGAAACGTAATGCGCCGGGATCGGGTTGCCGAACATATAGGCGCCGTCACCGCACGTGCAGATCACGAGCTTGTCGCCCACTGCCGCTTTCATGCCGAGCGCGGTGCCAAGGCCCCAGCCAAGCGCACCGGCAGCGCCCGAACTGTAAAAAGTGCCTGGCTTGCTGAAGCTGAGATGCTCCCAGGTGATCGGCGATTCCTTGATGACGATGGCGTCCTGCCCCTTCACCTCATTGAGGCAATGGGTGATCCAGGCCGGAGACATCGGAACGGCGTCCTTCGCCTTCACCAGCATTGCCGCCCATTTCTCGCGCTGCGCGGCGCGCTCTCCGGCGAGGCGCTTGCGCCTTGCCTCGATGCGGTCGCGCGCGGCGCCCTGACGAGACATCAGCGCCTCGGTCAGTGCCGGCAGGGTCGCGCTCAGCACGCCCGAGATTGCCAGATCGCAGGTGAAGCCACGGATCGGATAGGAGGAGAAGATCGGATCGACGCCGATATGGATCACCTTGGCATCGCGCGGCGGCGCCTTCTTGCTGGGAATCCAGGGCACGTCGCATTCGGCCACGATCACCAGGTCGGCATTCGCCAGTAACGCATCCGGCTCGTAGCCGAGATGCATGGGATGATCGGTCGGCAGGCACATGTAGCGCGGCTTGCGCTGCGTCACCGGGATCGCGAAGCAATCTGCCAGCGCCGCGAGCTTGGCCACCTCACCCTCGTCGCGGCCCGCGCTGGACGTGACCAGAACCGGGCGCTCCGCGCGCGCGATCAGCTCGGCGGCTTCATCGATGGCGCGCGGATCGGGATAAGGCACCGACGGCGTGGCGTGGCGCGAAGGCGAGGTGTAGATGAAATTCGATATCGGCGACGCCAAAACTTCGCGCGGCAGCGTCAGGTAGATCGGGCCCTTCGGTTCAGCGGTGGCGACGTTGATGGCGCGGTCGACACATGCTTCGAGCACATGCGCATTCGGCAGCTCGTAATCCCACTTGGTGAATTCCCGCACCATCGCGCCCTGGTCGCGCATCTCCTGCGGCCAGTGGATCTCGCCGGTGCGTTGACCGATCGCCCCGCCTTCCTCGGCATAAGGCGTGCGCCCGGCGGTAAACAACACCGGGATGTTACCGCGCCAGCAATTCATCAGGCCGGCGACCGCATTGGCGGTGCCGACGTTGACATGCACCATCACGAGCTGCGGCTTGCCGGTCTTGAGGTAATAGCCAAGCGCCATGCAGATCGCTACGTTCTCATGCGGCACCGTTACCGGCCTCGGCACCCGCGTGCCGTTGACCTCGGCTTTTGCCAGTGCCTCGATCAGCGGGGCGAAATCGGTCCCGGCATTGGCGAAGAGGTAATCGACGCCGCGGTCGGCAAGCAGTGCGAGATACGCATCAGCCGTCGTTCCCGAGGAAATGGTCTTGACGGGAACCGTGCCATCTGCGGCGGGCGGGCGGGCGGTTGTCATACTTTCACCGAAACCATGATGCCGGTGGGAAAGATCTCCTCCGGCTTGGCGTGTCTGCGGGCGATCCCCTGCTCATACGCGTATTGCAGGAAAGTCTCCAGCGTGGGGCGGTTTTCCTCGATCCCGTAGGGGTAGAGATCGTTGCCGTATTTGGCCTGCAACTTCTCCACGTTGTCGGCAAGCCAGGGGATCGGGTAGCGCGACACCGCCATGTCGGTGAGGCGCTGCATGCTCCGGTTTTTCGATTCCTCGAAAGCGTTGAAGAGATTGCGCGCGACCCACGGATGTTGCTTGAGCACGCTCCGCTTCAACGCGATGATGTGCATGATCGGATAAACTTGTGTGCGCTCGAACTGGCGCATTTCTTCAGCCTGAAAATCCGGGAAAAGCCGGGCGACGTCCGGGTGTTTCTTCACGAAACACGACGGCGGCCGCGCGATCATGACGGCGTCGAGCTCGCCCGAGGCGATCATCGCGCTTAGGGTCTTGTCGGGCATGCGGGCGAGCCGCAGGCCTTTTGGCAGATTGAGCTCCACCTTTTCCGTGCGGCCGGCCTGCTCGGTACCGGCCTGATACCAGTCGATCTCGGTCAGCGGCACCCCGACTTCATGCTGCAGCCAACCGCGGGTATAGACCGCCGCGGTCTGCGCCCATTCCGGCAGGCCAATCCTCTTGCCGCGCAAATCGGCCGCGGTTTTGATTCCGCTCTTCTTGTTGATGTAGAAGGACGACATGCGGAACATGCGCGAGGCGAAGACCGGAAGGCCGACGATATCGGGATTGTCTTCGGTGGCCTGCGCGACGAATTTTGCGAAGGATAATTCGCTCACATCCCATTCGCGGTTCGCCGCAAAGCGTGCGAAAACCTCGTGGATGTCCATCGTCAGCCACGTGGTCTCGATCCCCTCGGCCTTCACCAGGCCGAGGCGGAAGTCACGAAAGTGGTCGTAGTCGTCGGTCGCTACCGTGAGATTTAATTTCTTCACTTGCTCTTGTCGCTCTCAGCCTTCGGCTTCTCGATCATATTCTTCGGCTCCATGGCCTGCTTGGCCTTGGCCACAACCTCCGGCGGGGTGTTTATCAGGTCCTCCACGATCTTTTGAACCTTTTCGCCCTCAACCAGCGACACGTCGACGTTGGATTGGGCAGCTTCCTTGAGAAAGTCAGGATTCTTGGTCAGGTCTGCAAAGGCCTTCCGCAGAATCGCGACTCGGTCGGCCGGCACCCCTGGCGCCGTGAGGAAGGGCCGTCCGATCACCACGTCGGCGGAAAACAGTTTCAGAATTTGGCGTTCCTCGTCGTTTTTAGCCAAGTCAACCATCAGCGGCACCGCGCTGAACTCCGGATCGCGCTCGAGCCCGACCTGAGCCAGGATTGCGATCTTTCCTTCCTTCAGCAACTCGGGATTCTCGGACTTGAGGCTGTTAAAATTGTTGCCGGCGCGGCCTTGCACCTCGCCGCGCTCCATCGCGAGACCAATTTCAGCGGTGCTGGTGTAGCCGGAGACGATCTTGAACTGGGTCCCGAGCACATGGTTCATGATGATCGGATAGAGCGTGGTGTAGGAGCCGGCGCCGGTACCGCCCATCAGAACCGGTTTCTTCTTGGCGTCCTCGATCGTGCTAACGCCCGTTGTCTTCGAGACATAGACGGTCGAGTTGCTGGCGGAAGTGGAAGCGAGCCACTGCATCTTGGCGGCGTCGAACTGAATCGCGTCGGTGCGGTTGAGCAACTGGGCCATCACGAAGGCAGCGATCAGCGTGCCGATGGTGGTGCCGTCTTTCGGCGCCTGGTTGTAGATGTAATTGGCCGCGCGCACATGGCCGGCGCCCGGCATGTTCTTGGCCACGATCGTCGGATTGCCGGGGATGTGCTTGGACAGGTGGCGCGCCACCATGCGGGCGTTGGCGTCGAGGCCGCCGCCGACGCCGGTCGAGATGATCAACTCGATGGTCTTGCCCTTGTAGAAATCGGCCTGGGCGGCGGCGGTTCCGGATAGCGCAATGGTCCCCGCGAGGACGACACCGACTTTCCCCACCACATTTGCCAGACCGCGCATGAATATCTCCTCCCGAGATTTTCCGCGTCTTTGCGCGGCTTTACGGGCTGAAACGTGCCAACCGGGACCGGGAGTGTCAAGCAACGCGCTGACGCAGGACGGCGCCTTATGTCGTCCTCCCGCACGCACTTTTTACGAAACTGAAAAGCAGCGCGACCGGCGGATTATTCCACCATCACGCCCTGGTGGCGCAGCATCACCGAAATAAACTTGATCGACTCGTCGGGCGTGTCGGCCATTGTCTGGATCCAGGACTGCAGGTCCTGCCAATAAGTCGGCGTGAAGTCGTCCGACATCGACTTGGCGCGCGCCACAAATTCCGGATCGTCCAACACCTTCAGGAAGGCGTCGCGATAGACCTTTACGATCTCCACCGGCGTCCCGGGCGGCAAGGCCAGCCACTTGTCCTTTGATTCCAGGCTCGCCCAGTATTCATAGCTCTTGCGCGCAACCGGATCGCTGATTTTCCCGTCCAGCATTTTCTTCAACATCGGCGCTTCGGGGAAATCGGATCGCGGCAGCAATTCGCCATTCCTGATCATGCCGGACTGCGTGAGGATCTTGAACTTGCCGGTGTTCAGCAGTTTCTCGA